>NZ_JBFAAX010000872.1:0-1160 GCF_040639995.1 Actinosynnema sp. NPDC023658
GATCGACTCGACGAGTTCGACGCGGACGCCCTCGGCCTTCATGTCGATGACGAACAACGTGATGCCGTCGTACTTGTGGCCGTCCGGGTCGGTCCGCGCCGCCACCAGCGCCGAGCCCGCGATGTCGCTGTAGATGCTGAACACCTTGACGCCGTTGAGGACGTACCGGTCGCCGCGCCGTTCCGCCCGCGTCCGCAGCGAGGCGAGGTCGCTGCCCGCGCGCGGTTCGCTGTACAGCACGGTGGCGAACTCCTCGCCGCGGCCGAGGCGCGGGAGCAGGTCGCGCTTGAGCCGGTCCGAACCGGACTTGAGCACGAAGTAGCCGACGATCTGCACGGTGAGCGCGTGGACGAGGTCCGGCAGGCCGGTCGCGGTGAACCGCTCGAACAGCTCGGTGCCCACCCGGGTCGACAGCCCCGAGCCGCCGAACTCGACCGGCCAGTCCGGCGCGAGCAGGCCGCGGCGGCCGAGTTCCCGGTAGGCCTCGGTGATGGCGGCGGGATCCATCCGCCTGGCGCGGATCACGAGGTCGCGCCACCGGGGCTGGGCGACGAGCTCCGCGAGCGAGGCGACCAGGGCAGACTCGTCGACCTCGTCGACCGCCGGCGGGTCCGGGGTGACCGCGGTCCTGGACAAGGCGCTCCTGATCGTCTTCTCGATCGCCGCGAGGTTGCCGGGCGCCCTGAGCAGGCCGTAGTGCTCGCCCGGCAGGTCTTCGAACTCGACGGTGCCGGAGGTCGCGGTGCGCCAGTCGGACTTGAGGGACTCCACCGCGCGCACCGACACGACGTCCAGTCCGCCCGGCGTCGGCCGCCACTTGCCGACGAGGCGCCGGTTGTGGGCGAAGATCTGGAAGCGCTCCGAGAACGTCTCGACGTCCATGCCCAGCAGCTCGGCCGCCTCGGCCTCGGTCTCCGCCCGGAACTCGCCGTCCTCCCCGCCGGACTTCAGCGCGTCGCGGACGAACCCGTGCAGCACCTCGGCGGGCGCGGCCTCGCCGTACACCTCCTCCGGCCACGTCGAGTCGATCAGCACCGCCACCGGCCGGTCGCCCCGCTCGGTCAGCAGGCAGCCGATCTCCCAGGCCAGCGCGCCGCCGAACGACCAGCCGCACACCACGTCCACCTCGGGGCAGTGGTCGGTGAAGTCGTCGACGTACC
>NZ_JBFAAX010000872.1:1170-2305 GCF_040639995.1 Actinosynnema sp. NPDC023658
TACCGTCGCGCGAGGTCCTGGATCGACGCCGCCGGCTCGCCGTGGAGGAGCGTCTTCAGCGACGCGTCCAGCCCGAGGCACCGGTACTCCGGGAACCTGCGGATCAACGGCTGGTAGGCCAGCAGGCTGCCACCCACCGGGTGCGCGAACAGCAGGACCCGCTCGGCGCGCGCCGCCGGGGTCAGCTCGACCAGGCTCGACGCGCCCGCCACCGTCGACCTCGCGCTGAGGTAGTCGCTGAGGCGCTTGCCCTCGCTGGGCATGCCGCTCCCCTCCTCGTCGGGATCCACGTCCGCCTACTCGCCGGCCAGCAGTCGGGCCACGTCCTCTTCGGACATCTGCGCGATGGCCTTCTCCAGCTCCTCCGGGGACAGGACGGCGAGCCGGGCCCGTTCGACCTCCAGGGCCATGCTCTGCACGCTCGAATCGCTGAAGAACGCGGCGAGGGAGACCGAGGTGGAGAACAGCTTCTTGATCCTGGACACCAGCTGCGCGGCCTGGAGGCTGGTCCCGCCCAGGTCGAAGAAGCTGGTGGTCTTGGAGAAGTCGGTGCGGCCCAGGATCGGACCGAAGGCCTCGGTCAGCATCTGCCGCTCGATGTCGCTGAGCTGTTCCGCGGCCCCGGTGTCGCCCGCCACCTCGACGGTCGCGCCGACCGCGGGCAACCTGCGCTCGTCGATCTTCCCGCTCGCGTTGATCGGCAGTTCGTCGAGGAGCACGAAGCTGCTCGGCACCATCGTGGACACCAGGCGCTTGCGGCAGTGCTCCCGGAGCGCCGACTCGGAGACGCCGCCCGCTCCCCCGGTCGCGCAGTAGGCGACGACGCGCTTGCCGCCGTCGTCCTCTTGGACCTGGACGAACACGTTGCGGATCCCGGCGGCGGTGCGGAGCACGCTCTCGATCTCACCGACCTCGATCCGCACGCCGTTGATCTTGACCTGCCGGTCGCGTCGCCCGACGTACACCAGCCGGCCGGCGCCGTTGACCCTGGCCAGGTCGCCGGACAGGTAGACGCGCGCGGTCCGGTCACCCCCGACCGGGTCGGGGATGAACTTCTCCCGGTTGTCCTCGTCCCGCCGCCAGTAGCCCGACGTCAACCCGACGCCGCCCAGCGCCAGCTGCCAGATGACGCCCT
>NZ_JBFAAX010000873.1:0-2304 GCF_040639995.1 Actinosynnema sp. NPDC023658
CGGACGTCGGACAGGGTCGCCATCGTCAGCTTCCGCTCGCCAGCGACTCGGTGATGGTCCCGTTGTGCCGCTTGAGCACCTCGCCCGCGGGGGAGGAGCCGAAGAGCGCGTCGGTGACCGCCGCGGTCCACGGCCCGTTGGTGTCGTTGTAGGTCTTGCCGAAGTTCACCGAGATCGGCGTCTGGCCCTCGGTGGCCAGCATGTTGAACGTCCGCAACCGGTTGTCCCGCTTGGCGTAGGAGTTGTCGGCCAGGTCCTCGCGCACGGTGATGTTCTTGTTCTTCGCCAGCACCTCGACCTGCGCGTCCTCGGACAGCGTCCAGGAGATGAAGTCCCACGCCGCCGCGGCGTGCGTCGAGTTCGAGCTGATGCCCAGCACGTCACCGCCGACGAACGATGACCGGCCGCCGGTCAGGCCGGGGATGGGCGCGATGCCGACCTGGAGGTTCGGCCCCTCCTTCATGCCCTGCAGGGAGGTGGCGCCCATGGGCTGGATGCCGATCTTGCCCTCGGCGAACAGCTGGGTCCACGTCGGACCGGACTCGTTCTTCGCCGACGCCGGCACGATGCCCTCGGTGTACATGCGGCGCAGCAGGTCGTAGACCTTCGCCGCCGACTCGTTGTCGATCGTGGACGCGGTGCCCTTCTCGTCCAGCACGGCGCCGCCGGAGGCCCAGATCATCGGCCACGTGGTGAACAGCATGCAGCCGGGGCAACCGCCGCCGAAGAAGTAGCCGTCCGCGTCACCCAGCGCGTCGATCTTCTTGGCCGCCTGGTACAGCCCCTCCAGCGACGTGGGCGGGTCGTTCGGGTCCAGGCCCGCCCGCTCGAACAGCACCTTGTTGTAGAACACCGCGGACAGGTCGATGTCGTGCGGCACGCCGTAGACCTTGCCCTCGTGGGTGGCCGCGTCCATGTGCGCCGGGGCGAGCTTGTCCTTGAACGACAACGAGTCGACGCGCGCGGTGATGTCGGCGTAGACGCCCTTGGCCGCGTAGTTGGGCGCGTAGACCACGTCGGCGGCGAGGATGTCGGGCAGCTGCTTCGCGCCCGCGGCCGTGCCCACCTTCTGCTGGTAGGAGTCGGCCGGGAAGACGGTCAGCTCGACCTTGTTCTTGTGGCCGGCGTTGTAGGCGTCCACCAGCGTCTGGCTGAACGTGGCCGTGGGCGACCTGGTCCACATGGTGATGGTCGTGCCGTCGTCGGTCGACGACGTGTCGTCCGGGGACGATCCCGCCGGTGCGCTCTGGCAGGCGG
Source organism: Actinosynnema sp. NPDC023658 (assembly GCF_040639995.1). Classification (NCBI taxonomy): domain Bacteria; kingdom Bacillati; phylum Actinomycetota; class Actinomycetes; order Pseudonocardiales; family Pseudonocardiaceae; genus Actinosynnema; species Actinosynnema sp. NPDC023658. Next base: position 1,258 of record NZ_JBFAAX010000873.1, read on the forward strand.
CGAGCGCCAACAGCGATGCCGCGGCCAGGACCGCTCGGCGCCACCGCGGTGCGGGGGTTGAACTCATGGGTGTTCCCTCGTGGGCGTTTCGGAAGTCGGCTCGCACTCGTCGAGCCGGGGGTGGGCGGGACCTGTCCGCCGAGGAGCCGGGTCACCACGACGGAAAATTAGGAAACCGGTTGCCGACGAACCTAGAGAGACCTCCGTCACCTGTCAAGAGGCGTTCGGAACGGCCTGAGCTGGACTTCGGTCGAGTCGGTCCGCCCGTTGGGTGCGACGAGGTAACCTGCCGACATGCCGTCCAGGAAAATCGAGGAAACCGGGAAGCCGGTGCAGCGACCGGCCACGATCAGCGATGTCGCACGCCTGGCCGCGGTCTCCGTCGGCACCGCGTCCAAGGCCCTCAACGGCCGCGGCTCGCTGCGCGAGGAGACCCGCCGCCGCGTCCGGCTCGCCGCCGACGAGCTGGGCTTCCAGCCGAACACGGCGGCCCTCACGCTCAACTCCGGGCGCACCTACACCGTCGGCATGATCACCACCGACACCATCGGCCGGTTCAGCATCCCGCTCATGACCGGCGCGGAGGACGCGCTGGGCGCGGGCCGCATGTCGGTGTTCCTGTGCGACGCGCGCGACGACCCGATCCGCGAGCAGTACTACCTGCGCACGCTGCTCAGCCGCCGGGTGGACGGCATCATCGTCACCGGTCGCCGCACCCAGGCCCGCGCCCCGATCGGCACCGACCTGCCCGTGCCGGTGGTCTACGCGTTCATCAGCTCCGCCGACCCGGACGACTGCTCGGTCGTCCCCGACGAGGCGGGTGGCGCGCGCAAGGCCGTCGACCACCTCCTCGCCCTCGGTCGACGGCGGATCGCGCACATCACCGGCCCGGAGCACCACCACTCGACCAGGGTCCGGGCCGCCGCGGCCACCGAGCGCCTCGCGGAGGACGGGCTCGACGTCGTCGGCGGCCCGCTGTTCGGGGAGTGGAGCGAGGCGTGGGGCAGGCAGGCCGCCGGCATCCTGATGGGCGGGGCGGGCGGGTTC
>NZ_JBFAAX010000874.1:0-2299 GCF_040639995.1 Actinosynnema sp. NPDC023658
ATGTCGTCGTCGTCGACGAGGACGACCACCGTGCCGCGGGCCTGGGTCCAGCCGTCGGAGATGAGGAAGTACTTGGCCCCGATCTTGTCGAACAGGCGCAGCCCCAGGTAGCGGAACCGGTAGCGGGAGGCGTCGCCGGCCAGGGGTTCCTCGCAGGCGCCGGGCGCGGTGATGTGCAGGCGCTCCCGGGCGTAGACCACGACGGTGGACTGGTCGTGCACGTTCGCGCCGAACTCGCTGGCCAGCTCGGCGCCGCGCACCTCGGCGTAGTTGCCCGCCGCCCAGAACAGCGACAGCGACACGACGGCGAAGGTGAGCACCCTGGTCCACGTCGGGTGCGCGTCCGGGCGGCGCAGGCGGCTCGCGTACAGCGACATCAGGATGCCGCCGCCGACCACGAGCGGGAACGCGTAGAAGCTGGTGACGGGGAACAGCAGCCCGAGCCCCACGGCCAGTGCGGGCAGCACCAGCCGGGCCCAGGACAGCACGGCCGCCAACACCCGTCCCCCCTTGCCTGGTCGCGCGACCGCCGCCCGGACGTGGGGTTCCGCCCACCGGCAGACCAGGGCCAGCGCCACGACGACGGCCAGCAGCAGGAACACCGGTCCGACGCTGCGCATCACGTAGTCGGTGGTGGACATGCCGAGCACCGCGGTGTCGAGGCCGAGCTCGCGGGCCTGGACGTCGCTGCGCCGCCAGCCGAAGTACACCAGCAGGCCGGTGACGACGGTGACGTTGGCCAGCGCCTCCCCGATCCGCTGCACCGCGTCGGGCGGCTCGGCGGTCCTGGCGGGCGCGTCACCGCCGGTCGGCGTGGTCATGACGTCGGCGTGGGCTCGCGGGTAGTGGTGGTCGTGCCGGTCTCAGGCGTGGTCGGGGTGGTGGTGTCGGTCGTACCGGTGGTCGTGTCCGTGGTCGGGGCGGACTCGTCGACGTCGGTGCGCGGGTCGTTCTTGGCCTGCGGGTCCGGCCACGCGGGCGGTGTGCCCCTGGTGCACTCGAACGTGCCGGATTCGCGCTGGTCCAGGACGCTGCGCACGGCGCGGTAGGTGGGGCAGTCGACCGGTTCGGTGGAGCCGAGCTCCAGGTTCCAGCCGTGGCCGGCGATGCGCCCGTACACGGCGCGGGCCGAGGACTCCGCACCCCGGCACAGGTCGATCGCGGCCTGGTAGAGCAGTACGTTGCGGGGGCTGCGCATGCCCTCCCACGCGTTGCCGTCGTCGAGGTCGGTCTGGGCCGCGTCGCAGTCCCGGTCCACGGCCAGCCGCTGGTAGACGCTGTCCTCGACGGTGCTGGTCGACCGCGGCCCCTCGGGCAGGTACCAGCCGAAGCGGGTGCCGCCCGCGGTCGGAACGCCCGTGTCGGCCGGGTCGTCGGTGCCGGTGACTCCCGGCCCGGTGCCGTCAGTCGAGGTGGTCGAGGTGGTCGGGCCGGTCGTGGTCACGTCGCCGGTCCGGCCGAAGACCCCGCTGCCGCACGCGGTGACCCCGACGCCGACCACCACCGCGAGTGCGCTGCCCGCCATCCGTGCCCACATGCCGCCGGCCTCCCTACGCCGTCATGCTCGTGAGGAGGTGTGGGCGGCGGTCGGGATACCGCGACCGGTGTTCCCGTTCGGGTGAACCGGGAGGTCAGGAGGACAGGAAGCGGTCCAGCACGCGGGCGCCGAAGCGCAGTCCTTCCACCGGCACGCGCTCGTCCACGCCGTGCGGCATGGCCCGGTAGTCGTAGCCGACCGGCAGGAACAGCGGCGCGAAGCCGTAGCAGTCGATGCCCAGCCGGCTGAACGCCTTGGCGTCGGTGCCGCCGCCCATGCAGTAGGGCACGACCACGGCGTCGGGGTCCTCCGCGCGCAGCGCACCGGCCATCGCGTCGAACCACGGCGAGTCGATCGGGGCCTGCACCGCGGGCTCGTCCGCGATGAACTCGCGCCGCACGTCCGGGCCGAGCGCGGCGTCGATCGACGCCAGCAGCTCCTCCGCCGCGCCGGGCAGGGTCCGCACGTCCAGCTCGGCGGTGGCGCTGCCGGGGATCACGTTGACCTTGTACCCGGCCCGCAGCACGGTGGGGGTGGCGCTGTTGCGGACGGTGTTCTCGACCAGCCGCGCGGCCGGTCCGAACCGGGCGATGGTCGCGTCGACGTCGTCGAGGTCGACCGGCACGTCGAGCGCCGCTCCGACCCGTTCGATGAACGCCCGCACGGTCGGGGTCAGCCGCACGGGGTGCTCGATGGCGGCGACGCGGGCGAGCGCGGCGAGCAGCTTGGCCACGGCGTTGTCGTCGTTGCGGCGCGAGCCGA
>NZ_JBFAAX010000875.1:0-2298 GCF_040639995.1 Actinosynnema sp. NPDC023658
GCCCGGCAGCGACGCCTCGTTTACGGTCACCAGCCCGCGCGCCCGCGGCCAGCGCTCGCGGATGTCGTCGAAGCACGCCGCACCCGCCGCCGGCTCGTCCGCGCACGGCACGACGTGCCCGGTCAGGCCACGCCGGGCGACCGCCTCGCGGAAGCCCTTGTCGGCGCGCACGGCCGGGCCGTAGCCGGAGGCGAACAGCTCGGTGGACCGGTTGACCAGCACCACCTCCTCGTGGCCCAGGTCGGCCAGGTGGTGCACGCACGCGCCGATCAGCGACGCGTAGTCCACGTCCACCCACCACGACGCGCCGGGTTCCTCGACGTGGCCGATCGTCACGAACGGCAGCCCGCTCTCGTCGAGCCGCGCCACGCGGGCGTCCTCCAGCAGCACTTCCATGAGGACGACCCCGTCGACCCGGCGGCCGGTCACCATCCTGTCGAACGACCGGCCGTGGTCACCGCCGCTGGGCGAGAGCAGCACGTCCAGGTCGTGGGTGGCGGCCACCTCCACCACGCTGGCCACGAACCCGAGCTGCACGTCGGTCAACCGCCTGCCGGCCGGCGGTATCACCAGGCCGAGCGTCCGCGTCCGACCTTCGGCCAGCGCACGCGCGCTGGCGTTGGGCCGGTAGCCCAGCTCCGCGATGACCTCGTTGATGCGCCGGGCGGTCACCGCCGAGACCGGTCGCTTCCCGCTGAGCGTGTAGGACACCGTGCTGCGCGACACGCCCGCCCGCTTGGCGATCTCCCCGATGTTCATGCGCTCTCCGTCCAACCGGTTCGACAACGCCCGATGATACGGCGACGTTCCGCGGTCGGAGTTCCGCTGAAAGGCCACGTCGGCACAACTTCACCCGATCGAAACGATTCGACCGCCGTCGCGCCGACCACCCGGCCACAGCGGGGGCGCAGGGACGGGTGCCACCGGGCGGTCGACGGCTGTCCGACGAGGACGGCGGAGGGCGCGGCAGCGGCCGGGTGGCGGGAGGGGTCTAGCGGGTGAACGCGGAGGACGCGCCGCGCAGGAACGCCAGCCCTTCGACGGCGAGGGCGTCCGGTGACGCCGCCAGCGGCCGCCAGATGGACGCCGCCGTGGCGATCGTGGCGTTGTCCGGGGTGAACGACTCGATGCACAGCGGGCCGCGGTAACCGGCGTCGGCGAGGGCCTGGAGCAGCGCGGGCCAGTCCTGGTGGTCGTTGCCGGGCGTGCCGCGGTCGTTGGCGCACACCTGGACGTGCGCGATCCGCTCGCCGGCGGCCCGGATGGCCCGCACCGGCGAGGACTCCTCGATGTTGACGTGGTAGGTGTCCAGGGCCAGCCCGCAGCCCTCGTCGGGCAGCCCGGCGAGGGCTTCCAGGGCCTGCTCGACGGTGTTGAGCAGGCTGGTCTCGTAGCGGTTCAGCGGTTCCACCGCGATCCGGACGCCCTTCGCCGCGGCGTGCTCGACCACCGGGGCGAGGTTCTCCCGCAAGCGGGCGTAGACCTCCGGCCGGTCGTCGATCCGCCACGTGCGGCCCACCGAGCTGTACGCCGGTCCGGCCGCGACCGGGCTGCCGACGATCGCCGCGACGTCCACGACGTGCCGCAGGTAGTCCTGGGTCTCGGCCACGGTGTCCGCGTCGACCAGCTCCCGGCCGGGCGGCATGACCAGGCACACGGTGGCCGCGAGGCCCAGCTCCGCCAGCAGCCCGGCCGCGCGGTGCGGGTCCCAGTCGCCGGGGTGCTCCACCGGCAGCTCGATGACGTCGAAACCCCAGTCGCGGACTCGCGGTGCCAGTTCCGCCAGCGCGTCATCGGTCAGCGGGGACGTCCAGACCCAGGTGTTGACGCCGATGTCCCACATGCGGCCGAACGTAAACCGGCCGATATGGCGTGGTCAAGGCAGAAGCGCCGCCGCGAGCGACGCACTTGTGCCGGATCCCTGCCGGAACCCTCACCCCAGCTGCGCGCTGAGCTCCCCGGTCGACAGCACGTGCTTGGCGACCATCGCCGCCGCGCCCAACGCCCCCGCCTCGTCGCCCGCGCTCGACGCCACGATCCGCAGGTTCTCCGTGGCCAGCGGGAGGGAACGGCGGTAGACCGACTCGCGCACGCCCGCCAGCAGCATCTCCCCCGCCTGCGCGACCAGCCCGCCGACCACGACCAGCGAGGGGTTGAACAGGCTCACGCACGCGGCCAGCGCCTCACCGATGTCCCGCCCGGCCTGCCGCACCACCTGGCCCGCCTCCAGGCTGCCGGACCGGACCAACCGCACCACGTCGGCCGCGGTGCGGGCGTCCACGCCCAGGTCGCGCAGCC
>NZ_JBFAAX010000876.1:0-2297 GCF_040639995.1 Actinosynnema sp. NPDC023658
GTCGACGCGGCCCGCGCCGAACAGCTCCAGCACCCAGTTGATCAGGCCGAAGTCCCGGCCGAACAGCTGGGCGAAGATGATCGTCACCGCCGCCACCGAGGTGATGTTCGGCAGCAGCACGCCCATCCGGAAGAACGTCCGGCCGCGCAGCCGCCGGTTGAGCAGCTGCGCGATGCCGAGCGCGAACAGGATCTGCGGGACGGTGGTGAGCAGCCACAGGCTCAGCGTGTTGCCCATCGCGTTCCAGAAGTACGGGTCCGCGGTGAGCAGCTTGACGTAGTTGTCCACGCCGACGAATTCGGCCGCGCCGCCGTCGAGCAGGTTGCGGTCCTGCAGCGACACCCAGGCGGTGTAGAGCAGGGGGAACAGGCCGAACACCGCGAACAGCAGGAAGTACGGCGCGATGTAGGCGTAGGGCGCGTACCGGATGTCCCACCGGTGGCGGCGTTCGCGCCAGTCCGTCTTCATTGTCTCCTCAGTTCCCGTTCTCAGTCCTCGAGCTTCTTGGCGTCGCCCACGAACTGGTTCCACGACTCGTCCGGGCTCTGCTTGCCCTGCTCCACGCGCTGCATGGCGTTACCGAGCTCGGTCTGCGCGTCACCGGCCTTCGGGCCCTGGTACTGCGGCTTGAGGGCGCGGGCCGCGTCGGTGAACACCTTGCCGACGGGGGCGTCGTGGAAGAACGGGTCGGTCTTCTTCGCCACCGACTCCTCGCTGTACAGCTTCGGCGCGGACGGCAGGAGGCCGGCGCTCGCGAAGACCTTGGCCTGCTGCTCGGGGGCGGTGAGCCAGGTGGCCAGCTGGACGGCCTTGTCGACGTTCTTGCCCTGCTTGGGCACGGTCAGGTACGAGCCGCCCCAGTTGCCGCCACCGCCCGGCACGGCCGCGAGGTCCCACTTGCCCGCGGTGTCCGGGGCCTGGTCCTTGATCTTGGCCATCATCCAGGCCGGGCAGGCCAGCGTCGCGAACTGGCCCTGCTTGAAGCCGGTGTTCCACTGCGGGGTGCTGTGCAGCAGCCCGGCGGACAGGCCGTCGGCCACGGCCTGCGAGACGAGGTTCCAGCCCTTCCTGATCTCCGCGTTGTCACCGACCACGATCTTGTCGTTCTTGTCGTAGTAGCCGGTGGGTGCCTGGCCGACGATCGCGTTGAGCACGGTCGGGCCGCCGTCGAAGAACTTCGCGCCCGCCGGCGCCTTGGCCGCGAACTGCTTGCCCGTGGCCATGAACTGCTCCCACGTCGGCCACAGCGCGGAGACCTGGTCGCGGTCGGAGGGCAGGCCGGCGGCCTCGAACAGGTCGCGGCGGTAGCAGATGGCCAGGCCGCCGATGTCGGTGCCGTAGCCGATCTGCTTGCCGTCCTTGGACAGCGAGCCCTCCCACTTCCAGTCCAGCCAGCGGTCCTTGATGTCGGACTTCAGCTCGACGAACTGGCCGGGGTTGGCCTTGAACTGGTTGATGTAGCCGACGTCGACGGCCTCGATGTCCGCGGCGCCGTTGTTCGTGGCCAGGTGGGCGGCGAGGTTCTTGTGGTGGTCGGAGTAGGAGGCGGTGCGGTCGGTGATGTCGATGTCCGGGTGCGCCTTATCGTACTCCTCGAACAGCTGCTGGTAGCCGTAGTTGCCGAACAGCCCGATGGTGATCCTGGTCTTGCCGTCGTCGGCACCGCTGGTGCAGCCGGCGAGCAGGCTCGCGGCCAGCAGTCCCGCGCCGACCAGGGTCGGAGTTCGTCTCATGTCGCGGCTCTCCCTCTCCATCGAATAAGCCGTCCGTTTTCGGGCACGCCGGACTCACGGAGGGTCGTTCCGCGGGTTTCCGGGGAATTCGGCCGTGGCGTGCACCCGGCCGGTGTGGTGTACATGACAGCCCCGGCCCGCGACACCGTCAAGTAACGAACCGATAACCTGACCGTTCCAGAGCTTTCGCGTTTCCGCAGGTGGTACCGTGTCCACCCTGGTCAGGAGGCACCGGATGGACGTCTGTAAGCGGTTACAAAGAAAGGGCGGGAGATGACCACGATCCGTGAGATCGCGCAGCTGTGCGGGGTGTCCGTGGCGACCGTTTCACGCGTTATCAACCAGCCCCTGACGGTCAGCAAGGAAAAGCGCGAAGTGGTCGAGCGGGTGGCCCGCGAGCTCGACTACCGGCCCAACGAGTCCGCGCGCGCGTTGGCGACCAAGCGGTCCGGGCTGATCGGCCTGGTGTGGGACACCGACCACCGCCGGCCCGGCTGGCGGCACCCGTACGCACGACCACCGCGCCATCGATGTTGAGCGGGCTGTCGTCGACCAGGGTCGCGT
>NZ_JBFAAX010000877.1:0-2295 GCF_040639995.1 Actinosynnema sp. NPDC023658
GGTCTGCGCGGCCACGCCGGCGGCCCGCCCGGTGACGCGGTGATCGCCGCCTGGCTGAGCCTCGAACGGGCCGCCGAGGACAGCGGCGTGCCGCGCCGGGGCCACCAGACGGCCACCGAGTTCACCGGCGACCTGCTGCGCCGCTACCGGGTGGACGAGGGCGCGACCGGCACGCTCAGGCGCGTCTACCAGCGGGCCCGGTTCGGCACCGCCGAGGTGACCGCGGCGGACGCCCGCACGGCCACCGAGGCGTTGGAGCACATCGTGCGGGACCTGCGGTGACCCCGCTCGTCGGCGGCGTGTGGCGTGCGGTGGCGCTGGCCGTCGTGGTCGCGGTGGGCACGGCGCTGGTGCTGGTCCGCGTCGGCGCACCGTGGCTGTGGGCGGTGCTGCTCGGGCTGCCCGTCGGCGCGATGGCGCTGCTCGTCGCACGCCTGCCGCGCGCGACGGACGTCCTGTGGTCGCCCCCGCCCACGTCCCTGTCCACCGCCACGTCCGCGCAGGCGAGCACCCTCGCGAGCCGCCTGGCCGAGGCCGCCGTCGACCAGGACCGGTTCGTGAACCGCGTGCAGCCGCGGCTGCGCAGGCTGGCCGAGGCCCGGTTGCGGCAGGTGCACGGGGTGCCCGACCTGAACGACCCGAGGGCCCGCGCGGTGCTGGGCGACGACCTGCACCGCCTGCTCACCGACCCGAAAGCGCCGCTGCCCGAGCCGTCGGAGCTCGCCTACCTGTTGGAGAAGCTGTGACCCCACCCGATGACGACCGAGCGCGCGTCGAGACGATCGCGGCCGAGGCCAAGGCGGTGCTCGCCGCCGTCGGCACCGTCGTCGTGGGCCGGGAGCGGTCGTTGCGGCTGGCGCTGGCGGCGATCCTCGCGGGCGGCCACGTGCTGCTGGAGGACGTGCCGGGCCTGGGCAAGACGTTGATGGCGCGGTCGCTGGCGCAGGCGCTGAAGCTCGACTTCAAGCGCCTGCAGTGCACGCCCGACCTGCTGCCGGCCGACGTCACCGGCTCGTTCCTGTACAACCCGGGCGACCGCGAGTTCACCTTCCGCGAGGGGCCCATCTTCACCGGCCTGCTGCTGGCCGACGAGATCAACCGCACTCCGCCGAAGACGCAGTCCGCCCTGCTGGAGGCCATGCAGGAGCGACAGGTCACGGTCGAGGGCCGCACGTTCGGGCTGCCCCGCCCGTTCCACGTGCTGGCTACCGCGAACCCGGTCGAGTACGAGGGCACCTACCCGCTGCCGGAGGCGCAGCTGGACCGGTTCCTGCTGCGGCTCGACGTCGGCTACCCGCCGCCGGAGGAGGAGGTCGAGGTGCTGCGCCGCAGGCTCGTCCGGCAGCGGGAGGAGACCGAGGTCGAACCCGTGCTGGACGCGGTCCGGCTGTCGCGGCTCCAGCAGGGCGTGGAGCGGGTGGCGGTGGACGACGACGTGCTGCGGTACTGCGTGGACCTGGCGTCCGCGACCCGCTCGCACAACGCCGTGGAGGTCGGCGCCTCACCGCGCGGCGCGCAGGCGCTGGTGCTGGTGGGACGGGCGCTGGCGGTGCTGGACGGGCGTGACTTCGTGCTGCCCGAGGACGTGAAGGAGTGCGCCGTGCCCGCCCTGGCGCACCGGCTCACGCTGCGGCCGGAGACGTGGACGTCCGGCGTCACCGGCGTGGAGGTCGTGACCGAGCTGCTGGGCCGGGTGGCCGGGCCGACGAGCGCCCGGTCGTGACCGTGCCGTCCGCCGTGATCGGGTCGTCCGCCGTGGACCGGTGTCCGTCATGAGCCGGGGCGAACGGCTGCGCGAGGCGTTCACCGGCGGGCGCGGCGCGCACTGGCACCCCACCGACGCGCTGGTGCGCGGCCTGGTGCTGGGTATCGGCATGGTGGTGCTCGGCGCGCTGCTGCACGAGGTGGCGCTGGTGCTGTTCGGGGCGCCGCTGCTGATCTCCACGCTGCTCGCCCTGGTCACGCCGGTGGTGGGCACGCCGGAGGTCAGGGTGCGCGCGCTGCCCCGCACCGGGGAGATCGGCGCGGCGAAGTCGGTGGTGGAGGTCGAGCCGGGTCCGGGCGCGGAGGTGGTGGCGATCCGGCTGCCCGGTGTGGGCGCCGGCATCGGACCGGTGCACCTGGTGGCCGAGTCGGCGCGGGAGATCGAGGTCGTGCTGCGGCGTGACGCGTGGGGCGAGGGCGTCGACCTGCGACCGGATCACCTGGTGGCGGGGCCGGACGCGTTGTTCGTGCACGGTCCGATCACCGCGCCGGAACGCGGCCGGGTGATCCTGCCGCCGGTGGAGGCGCTGC
>NZ_JBFAAX010000878.1:0-2288 GCF_040639995.1 Actinosynnema sp. NPDC023658
GTTCAACGCTCACGGCTAACGGTGTCAGGCGTGAGCGTTGAACTCGGTGCTCTGAACGTAGGACTCACGCGCCGTGAACGTAGGACTCTCGCGAAGCGGAGGCAGGACTCCCGGCCACGGCCAGGCGGCGGGCCGAGGCGACGTCCGGGCAGCCCGCCAGGCGCAGCGCGGTCTCGAACTCGGCCCGCAGCACGTCCAGCACCGCTGCCACACCCCGCTCACCACCCGCCGCGAGCCCCCACAGCACGGGCCTGCCGACCAGGACCGCCGCGGCACCGAGCGCCAACGCCCGCAGGACGTCCACCCCGCTACGCACGCCGCTGTCCAGCAGCACCGGGCACCGCCCACCCACCGCGGCGACGACCTCCGGCAGCGCGACCGCACTCGGCACCGCGCCGTCCAACTGCCGCCCACCGTGGTTCGACACCACCACACCACCCGCGCCGAGGTCGACGGCCCGCGCCGCGTCCCGGGGGTCGAGCACGCCCTTGACCACCAGCGGCAGGTCCGTGTGCGCCCGGATCCACTCCAGATCACGCCAGCTCAACGACGGGTCGAACACCGCGCTGGTGTGGCGGGCGATCACCGAGTCGCCCTCCACCCGGTCGCCCACCTCGCCGTCGGTGTTCACCGGCTTCACCCACGACGGCAGCGAGAACCCGTTGCGCATGTCCCGCAGCCGCCGCCCGAGCACCGGCACGTCGACCGTCAACATCACCGCACCGCACCCCGTCTCCTCGGCACGGCGCAGCAGCTTCACCATCACCTCGCGGTCGCGCAGCCAGTACAGCTGGAACCACGTCGTGCCGCCCGCCGCCGCCACGTCCTCGATCGGGTCGGAGCTGAGCGTGCTCACGACGTACGGCACACCGGCCGCCGCCGCGGCGGACGCTGCCGCACGCTCGCCACCGTCGTGGATCAACCGCTGGTAGGCCATCGGAGCCACGGCCAGCGGCAGCGCCGACGTGACACCGAACAGCTCGCAACCCGTGTCGCAAACGGAGACGTCCACCAGCGACCGCGGCACGACCGCGACCCGGTCCAGCGCCGCCCGGTTCGCGGCGAGCGTGACCTCCTCGCCGCTGCCGCCCGCGATGTAGTCCCACACGTCCGGCGCCGACCGCTCGGCGGCCAACCGCTCGACGTCGGCCGTCGACCACACGTCACGCATAAGCCGCCGCCTGCGTCGAGTACAGCTCGGCGTACAGGCCGTTCGCGGCCATGAGCTCGTCGTGCGAACCGTGCTCCTCCACCCGTCCGCCGGCCACCACCACGATCAGGTCGGCCATGCGCACGGTGGAGAACCGGTGCGAGACGAGCAGGGTGATGGCACCGGTCCGCCGGCCGACCTCACGCGCGCCGGCCGCGTACCGCTCGAACAACCGGTGCTCGGCCTGCGCGTCGAGCGCCGAGGTCGGTTCGTCGAGGATCAGCAGCAACGGCTCGCGGCGCATCATGGCCCGGCCGAGCGCGAGCTTCTGCCACTGCCCGCCGGACAGCTCCGCGCCGTCGGTGTAGGTCTTGCCGAGCTGGGTCTCGACACCGTCCTCGAGGTGGTCCAGGACGTCCTCGGCGTGCGCGCGGCGCAGGGCGTCCCGCACGGCGTCGGCCGACTCGACCTGGGCCAGCTCCCCGACGCCGACGTTCTCGCGGACGAGCAGCTCGAACCGGGCGAAGTCCTGGAACCCGCCGGCGATGCGAGCACGCCACTCCTCCACCGGGAAGCGGGTGAAGTCCGTGCCGTCCAACGAGATCGTGCCGGTGGTCAACGGGTAGAACCGGCACAGCAGCTTGATCAGGGTGGTCTTCCCGGCGCCGTTCTCCCCGACGAACGCGACCGTGCTGCCCGCGGGCAGGGTGAGGTCGACGTCAGCGATGACCGGCCGGTCGGTGCCCGGGTAGGAGAAGGACACGCCGCGCACCTCGATGCCGTCCCGGATGCGTCGGGGCACGTCCCGGTCGGGCGGTGGGGGCGCCTGGCTCGCCACCAGCGCGCGGACCCAGCGCAGGTTGCCCATGACCCGCCCGGTGCGCTGCATCTCCTGCAACGTGGCCACGGAGGAGGTCACCTGCTGGTTCACCTGTGACGCCAGGGTCAGCACGAGCAGGACGTCGCCCACGCCGCGGTGACCGGCCACCGCGTCGCGCAGCACCAGCAGCGTGCCCAGCACGTAGGCCACCGCGAAGAACAGCTCCCCGCCGGTGCGCAGCAGCACGGCCCGGCGCTCACCGCGCCACAGCTGCGCCGACGCGTCGTCCCAGGCCCGGCGCTGGCGCGAGCGTAGACG
>NZ_JBFAAX010000879.1:0-2283 GCF_040639995.1 Actinosynnema sp. NPDC023658
AATTGATGTCGTCGTCCGTGAACACGAGGAAGAGCCGCAGCCCGCCGACGCTCGCCAGCGCAGGGCGCTGCGTTGTGATCACGCCCGGTATCGGCTTAGGGTCCCTCCATATGGAACCCGATGCCCTGCGGACCATCACCTGGTTGTCGGTGCCGCGGTACGCGCACCACATTTCCTGAATGAGGGATCCGTGCCATGCGAGCGCGGGGTCGGCACCCGGACCGATGGGTTCCTCGACGGTGGTCCAGCTGTAGCCGTCGTAGTACGACCCTACGAGACCGGCTGATCCGATCGGTTGGTAGACCAGCCGCCCGGCGAGCCCGTAGACGTCGATTTTCTGCATCGCTGGACCTTGGTTCATCGCGGATCCGCGCAGCGGCAGTGTGCTGCGGCTCCAGTAGCGCTCCTCCCAGGTCTGCGTTTCGGGGTCGAACACCGCGCCTGTCATGGTGGGCAGTCGCTGAGGAAAGACCAGAGAGTCGTTCCCCGCCACCGGTTTGATGAGCGGCGCCTGCAGGGTTCCGTGGACGATGATCCGGCCGGCCGTCTGCGCGAAGTCCGGCACGTACACCATCTGGCTGAGGGTGCGCTCGACGCGGCCCGCGCCGTCCTGGGCGCCCGCCTTCAGGTGGAAGGTGGTCGTCTGGGCGATGCCGGAGATGGTGACGGAGGAAGTATCGGTCACGGGGTGCAGATCGCCGTCGTATTGCAGTGAGAGGTAGGTGGCCGCGCTGGCGTCCCAGCGCAGGGTGACCGCTCCGCCGCGAGGGATGCTCTGCGGCTCGGCGATGAAGGACCGCAGGTGGAATCCGAGGGGGAACTTGCCGAGCTGCGGCCGGGTGGTCTGCTGCTGCCAGTCGCTGGTGCCCACTGTCCGCCAGGAGGCGGTGACGTCGACCTGGCTGAGCCCGATGCGCTGGTTCACGGGCAGGTTCATCACCTGGAGCGTCACGCCGGTCTCGGCGTCGAACGTCATCTGGGCGGGCGAGCCGGATCTGGGAGCGAAGGTGACGGTGCCGGCGGCGGCGTTCACGGTGCCCTGCCAGCCTTCCACGCTGGTGCGTGCGCTGACCCCGGACAGGCTGGAGACCAGATCGGTCTCACTGTCGCCGACTCGCAGGGTGAGGGTGAAGGACCGGCATTCGACGGGTGTGTCGGCCGCGAGCGAGACGATCACCATCAGGTCGGCTGTGACGGGGTCACCGCTGGAGGGTGAGATCCGCAGCGGGTCCGGGTTGGTCGACACGTCGACGGCGAGGGGGTCGGTGACCGCTGTGCTGGTGCGGCCTGCGGCGGGGGCCACCATCTGGCGGACGAGCGACATCACGCCTCCTGCGGATCCGGTGCGAGGGCGGTTGCGGAAGCGGATGCTTTCGCCCGGGCAAGCACGCTGACTGCCTCGAGTGGTGGGTGTGCGGTCCAGGCCGCGGTGTCCACCTCCGGTGGTGGCGCGATCCTGATCCGGTCCAGGGTGAGCGTTTCCATTCGGTCGGTGCGCAGTTCTCCGGTCACGACCAGGTTGTTCAGCTCGATATCCGGGTCGGGGACGCCGACGACGGCGCCGAGTGTCTGCTCGGCACTGCCGTGGGAGGCGCGGAGGTAGAACACGGTGGTGCGGCGCATGTCGGTCACGGTGAACTCGCTGCGCCCGGTGACGTCGTACTGCACGCCCTCCCAGAGCAGGTGCAGTGTCGCGCCCGAGGAGGCCAGCCAGCGCAGTTCGACGTTCTCGCCGTTGTTCACCTGCGCTGGTACGGGCTTGAAGTCCTTGACGAAGAAGCCTTGGGGGAATTTGGAGACCTCGAAGGTGGTGCGGCCGGTGCCCGTTCCGTTGTTCCAGTAGGCGGTGACGGTCACCTGGGAGGAGCCGATCGCCTGGTTGACGAGGATGTGGTCGAGGGTGATGGTCAGGCTCGCGCCCGGATCCACCACTTCACTGCCGGTGGTCGGTCTGAAGAAGAAGGTGGACTGCTCCATTTCGGTGTAGGTCCAGCGCGGGCGGGTGACGGAGGCTTCCGCTCCGTCGAGTGACGAGGCGAGGTGTTGGGAGTTGGGTCCGGTCAGGACTTTGACCGCGACTTCGTTGAGGGTGATCCGGTCCGTGCCGGTCACCGTGCCGATGAGGGTGATCCTCGCGCGTTGGCTGTCACCCGGTCCGGCTGAGACCCGGACCGGCTCGGGGGTGGTGCGCAGTTGGAAGGCGACGCGGTTGTCGTCGGACACGGGTGCGCCGGCCGCGATGTACTCCGTCATGCAGATACTCCTCGGTGAGGGCGGCGGGGT
>NZ_JBFAAX010000880.1:0-2282 GCF_040639995.1 Actinosynnema sp. NPDC023658
GGGCCGGGGGCGGGCGGCGGCGACGCGGTGCGAGCCCTGGACTGGGCGTTCTCGGTGCTGCCCGTCGTCGCGGGCGGCGTGGTGAGCGACGTCCGGGCCGGCGCCGACCTGCTGCTCGGGTCGGTCCTGGCCACCCTGCGCGGAGCCGAGGCCAACGTGGCGCTGATGGGCGACGACGACCCGACGGCGCAAGCGCTCACCGCACGACTGCAAGCCGCACGACGCGCCGCCACCGCCGCGCACACCCGCATCGAGGAGCACCGATGACCGCCCGCACCATCGACCCGGCCGAGCTGGCCGAGTCCATCCGCGCCGAGATCCGCGCCGACCTCGCGGCGATCCCGGAACGCCTCACCGTCGTCGGCTTCCTGGTCGACGGCGACCGGCCGGCGCGCACCTACGCCGAGTACACCCGCCGCGCGTGCGCCGAGGTCGGCATCGACTTCGACCTGCGCACCCCGCGGCCGGACGACATCGAGACCGCCGTCCGCGACGCGAGCGCCGACGACGGCGTGCACGGCGTGTTCGTCTACTACCCGGTCCGCGACCCCGAACGCGACCGCTGGCTGCGCGAGCTCGTCGACCCGCGCAAGGACGTCGAGGGCCTGCACTCGTTCTGGAGCCGGTGCTTGTACGAGAACCGGCGCTTCATCGACGACGCGGGCCTCCGACGCGCCGTGCTGCCCTGCACGCCGCTGGCCGTGATGAAGCTGCTGGGAGAGGCGGGCGCGTTCCGCGGCGAGGGCGACACGCCGTTGGCGTCGGTGAAGGCCTGCGTCTTCAACCGCAGCGAGATCGTCGGCCGCCCCCTCGCCGCGATGCTGGCCAACGACGGCGCGGAGGTCACGTCGTTCGACGTCTCCGGCTCGCTCGCCTTCCGCCATGCGGCGGGCATCCAGGGGCACCACGTCGACACCGCGGAGGTCGACCGCGCCACCGCCCTGGCCGAAGCGGACGTCGTGGTGACCGGCGTGCCGTCACGGGACTTCCCGCTGGTGCGCGCGGACGAGATCAAGCCCGGCGCGGTGTGCCTGAACTTCTCCACGATGAAGAACTTCGCCGACGACGTCGTCGAGCGCGCGTCGGTCTTCGTCCCCCGGGTCGGCTCGATGACCGTGACCATGGCCATGCGCAACGCCGTCCGGCTGTACCGCAACGCCCGGATGAGCTGACCCGGGCCCCGGACGACGTGCGCCCGGGGCCCGGCGCGGGTCAGCGGACCAGGGTCGTCGTGACCGGGGTCCAGCGGGCCGCCTTCTCGGTGCCGTCGGCCGTGGTGCTCTGGCCGACCACGACGCCGTGGTCGTTGATCGCGACCGGCATGCTGTACGAGCCGCCGAGCGAGTCCAGGTAGGTGACCTCGCCCGCGTGCCAGAGGAAGACGCGGGTCACCGACCGGTCCGGCGTCGAGGTGTAGCCGACGACGTCGCCCCGCTCGTTGATCGCGATCGCCTCGGACGGCGCGGGCACGTCCAGGTCGACCTGCTTGCCGCCGGCCGGCCACAGCACCGCGCGGGGGGTGCCGTCGTCCAGCACCCAGCCGACCGCGTCACCGCGCTCGTTGAGGGACTGCTTGCCGTGCGCGAGCCGACCGGTCTCGGACAGCACGCCCAGCTCGTCGTCCTCCCAGCGCAGCGCCACCATGCCCCGGTTGGCGACCACGACACCCGCCCCGTTGACCGCCTCCACGCCGTACGGGCCGTAGCCCGGTCCGGGCGCGAGCTCGGTGCACGTGCCCCCGTCGCAGCGGACGCCGGCGAACTCCTGGCCGGCGAACGAGGCGTAGCCCCCGGCCACGACGCCGGCGTCGTTGATCGCGGACATCCCCACGTAGTCCCCGGCCACCGGGAGCGTCACGTGCTGCGCGCCGTCCCACACGGCGGCGCGCTGCTGCGCGCTGGTGGACGCGGACATCGAGTAGGACATCGGCACGGCGCCGCTGTCGTTGATCACCTGCGCCAACGCCCACGCCGCGCCCGGCGGCGTGATGGGCTGCCGCTCACCACCCGACCAGGTCCACATCCGGGTCGAGTTCTGCACGCCGGCGCTCTCCAGCCCGAGCACCCGGCCGCTCTGGTTGATCGCCCCAGCCAGGCCGGGACCGAGGTCGGCCACGCCACCGCGCGGCGACCACAGCACGGCGTGCACCACGCCGTCGCCCTGCGCGCTGCCGACGACCTGGCCGAGGTCGTTGACGTCGGTGGGGTAGTGGCGGGGGAAGCCGTTCAGGCCGGGCAGTTCCGCGACGACGTAGGACGCGGTCGCGGGGCCGGCGAGCGCCG
>NZ_JBFAAX010000881.1:0-2277 GCF_040639995.1 Actinosynnema sp. NPDC023658
CGTGGGCGTCCCCGCCGCGCAGCGCGACCGGTCCGCCCGACGTCACCCGGTCACGGCGTCCAGCGGACGTTCGGGTTGAGGTGGCCGGTCCAGTCGAAGATCGCCATGTTGTCCCAGCCGTTGCCGCTGCCGTTGATGTCGGCCGGGTCCCAGCCGTTGCCCGGCACGGCGTACCAGGTCGGTTCCCAGTAGAAGACGCCGATGGCGCCCGCGTTGCGCGCGGTGTTCTGCACGTGGGCGAAGTTGGTGGCCTGGCCGCTCCACGTCAGCGGGTAGCCCGAGCAGCCGGAGGTGACGGAGTTGCCGGTGGCGTCGGCGTTCTGGCTGGTGAAGGGGTAGGCCGTCTCCGCGAGCACCACGTCCTTGCCGTACCGGGACCGCACGTCGCTGATGACGTTGTACAGGTTCGCGAGCGTGCCGTGCCACGAGCAGTAGTACGACAGCCCGGTGATGTCCCAGGCGACGCCCTTCGCCCTGATCCCGTCGTAGAACCAGCGGGCGTGGTCGAGGCTGTCGGCGTTCGCCGTGTGGATGATGACCTTGGTCCCGCTGTTGCACGCCTTGGTGGCGTTGTACCCGGACTTCAGCAGGAGGCTGAGGTTGGTGAAGTCGTTGTTGACGACCTTGCCCTCGTCCCACAGCATCCCGACGTTGATCTCGTTGCCGATCTGGACGCTGTCCGGCGCGGTGCCCTGCGACTTCAGGCTGCTGCACACGTCGTAGGTGTAGTTGTAGACGTCGGACTGCAACTGCCCGATGGTGTGGCCCGCCCAGGCCGCCGGCTTGTACTGCTTGCCCGGGTCGGCCCACGTGTCCGAGTAGTGGAAGTCGACCAGCAGCCGGAGTCCCTTGGCCTTCACCGCCTTGGCGTACGCCAGGACCTTCGCCTTGTTGTTGTAGCCGCTGCGGGGGTTGTTCCAGACCCGCAGGCGGACGTAGTTCACGCCCACGCCCTTGAGGATGTCGAGCGGGTCGCGGGCGGTGCCCGACGCGTCGTAGTACTTCGCGCCGAGGTCCAGGGCGCGTTGCAGGGTCGAGACGTCCGCCCCGAGCATGGTCAGCGAGCCTGCCGCGGAGGCGGCCGGGGTGAGCGTGGTCAGCGGGAGCACGGCGGTCGCCAGGGCGAGGACGGCCTTGGTCGCCCGGGTGAGTCCGGACATCCGATCTCCTTTGATCGACGGTGCGGAGCCTGCGGCGGTCGGCTGTGAACGTGCACGTCATGAAAACGCAGACCAGTCGGTAACTCAAGCCCTCCGTACGGCTCAAGTGCTGGGAACGTGCACAGTGCTGGGTGGCACCTGCGCCGGTGTCGAGCCGTTCGACGGTGAACCAATTCTTTCCCGGTGTGGAATGGTCGGCGCATTCGGATTTCCGCAGTGTCACCCCGGTGGTTTTCTTCAGTTCCAGGGTGTGTGGAATAAATTGTCCTTCGCTGATGTCGGCGTCGTGGTCGGGTCCGTTGGTTCAACCGGCGTACCGCGCCGCGCGGGCCGGGGGTGCGATTATTCGGAACCCCGTATTTCGAATGGTTGCCACGCGTCCGTTCGTCGGCCGTTTTTCCGGCGTTCATGATGTCGGGGGATGTCAAGAGGGGTGTTGCGCGGGCGGTGCACGTGCATCCGGAGTCGCTCGGCCGATGAGTTCACCGCTTTTCCGACCGCGCGTGCCTGAAGTCACTGTCGGTGATCGCTCGGGCGGTGCGTCACAGTGGTAGGCGGTGGAAGAGTGCACCTACCCGATGTCTCGCACCGGGAGGTTTTGCCGGTCGGTCACGCACCGTGCGCGGAGCAAGGGCCGATACGGTGCTTTTTCGGGCGGTATCGCAGTGCGTTATTCCTGGGTGTTATGGTGGCGAGGCGTCCGGTGGTGGAATGCGGATTGCCTCGGTGAAAATGGGTGCTCGGTTCATCGTTTAATGTTGTGCGAAGCTCTGGGTGATCGTTCCGGCGACCTGGGCGGGTCGTCGTCGACATATGCGTGCGCAGCGGTGCGGCAACCGGGAGTGATTGTCGCCTGCCGGTGCGCCGCCGGTGTGGGAACCGCTCGGAGAACGCCGGACCCGACTGCGGTTCCGGCCGGGTCCGTTGTGCCACCGCGTCGCGCAGGTCGATTTGCGGCAAGACATTCGGGGGAGAAGTCCATGAGCCAGACCGACCAGCCGACCGCGACGTGCCGGCCACCCGCTCCGCTCCGACCTGTCGGAGCCGGACGCGGCGAACGGGGTGGACGTGGTGGGGGCGGGGCCAGGTCGGTGGCTCGGCCCGCGGCGACCGCGAT
>NZ_JBFAAX010000882.1:0-2275 GCF_040639995.1 Actinosynnema sp. NPDC023658
CGTCGAGCACGAGGCCGTCTACTACCGTGAGCACCAGCCAACCCCGGCTGGAGCGATCAACTAATCGAGTCTCCATCAATGCCGGAGCGCTTCACGGCGCTTACGGAGCCCGTCGAGTGATCGGTTCGCCCAAGAAGCCTCCTGTTTGAGTCGGTGGACACCGCGCCTCCGGCTCCGAGTACGAGGGGCTCGCCGTGGTCATCCGCACACCCGGCGGTGCGGCAGGCCCGGGATGTACTGGCTCCACTCCGCCGGGCTGACGGGCTCCCCGGAGGTCTTGCACACCGTGTCGGCGACCGCTTCCGGATTCACCGCCCAGAGCCGAGCCGTCCGATCGACGCTCGCCGCCGCGATGGTGCCGCCGTCCGGGCTGAATTTCACGGAGTGCACCGCACCGGTGGCCGCGGTGAGCGTCGCGAAGTGGCTCGGGCGCGCCGGGTCGGTGACGTTCCACAGCCACACCGAGCGGTCGGCGCTGCTTGCGGCCAGCACCCGCCCGTCGGGGCTGAACTCGACCGCGTACACGTAGTTCGACGGACCGGTGATCGGATCACCGATCGCCTGGGGCCGCGACTTGTCGGTCATGTCCCACAATCGAACAGTCTTGTCGGCGCTGCCCACGGCCAGCGTGCGGCTGTCGGGGCTGAACACGACCGAGTGCACGTAGCTCACCGGCCCCCCGATCGACGCTAGGGCGCGGATCTTCGACAGGTCGTGAACGTCCCAGAGCCACACCGTTTTGTCCAGGCTGCCGGCCGCCAGCGTCGTGCCGTCCGGGCTGAACGCGATCGAGTAAATGTGGTTCGTCGGTCCGGTGAGCGCCCCTCCCACCTGCCGGGGCCTGGCCCGGTCGGTGATGTCCCACAGCCACACCACGTTGCCGACGCCGGACACCGCCAGGAGCGAGCCCTGACGACCGAAGGCGATGGTGAGGTACTCCGGCGGTGCGAAGCCGCCGCCCAGGGGCTCTCCCAACGGCGTCGGGTGGTCGGGGCGGTCGATGTCCCACAGCTGCACGCGCGAGTCCAAGCCGCCTGCGGCGAGGGTCCGGCCGTCTGACGACATGTCGAGCGTGCCGATGAACCGGTTGCCCGGCGCCGGGTTCTCCACCGGCGCACCGATCATGCGTGGCCGTTGTCGGTCGCTGACGTCCCACAGCCGAAACCGGCCGTCGGCCGTGCCGCTGCCCGTGGCGAGGAGCGCGCCCGTCGGGTCGAACTGCACGTTGAACACGCCGTCGCGGCTGTCCGTGATCACCGGGCCCGGTACGGCCCACAGCCGCACCGCGCCGTCGGCGGCGCCGGTCGCGAGCGTCCCGCCGCCGTCGAGGTAGGCGACCGTGGTGACCGGGCCGGGATGGGGCAGCGTCTGCGCAACGGTCCAGTCGGACGTGTTCCGTAGCACCACGGTGTTGTCCGAACTGCCCGAGGCCACGGTGCGCCCGTCCGGGCTGAAGGCCACCGCGTTGATCCAACTCGCCGCGCCGCCCAGCGTGGTGCCCGCCGGGTCGACCACCTCACGGCCTGAAAGCCGCCATAGATAGAGGTTCTTGTCGGAACTGCCGGCGACGAGGCCTTTGCCGTCCGGGCTGAACGCCACGGTGAGGATCTTGCGCGTTGCCCCGACCAACGGTGCACCGACCCGCGTCGCCCGACGGGGGTCGGTGACGTCCCACAGCAGGACCGTGCCGTCCGCGCCGCCCGCGGCGGCGAGCAGGGTGCCGGACGGGTCGAACGCCAGCGAGTAGACGATGCCCTCCGGGTCGCCGAGGGGTGTGCCCGCGGGCTCCGGTGACGGTCGGTCGGTCAGCCTCCAGATCCGCACCGAGGTGTCCGCCCCACCCGCCGCCATGACACCGCGCCCCGGTGCGACGGCGACGGCTTGGACCACGCCTTCCTGCCCCACGACCCGGGTCACCGAGGCGTTCGCGGTGGTGTCCAGCAGGCTCGACCGCGCCTCCACCGTGGGACTAATCCGGTACGCGGCCAACGCCAACTGCGAGGCCAGCGCGACATCGCTACCGCGCAGGTCGTCCGCGTCACCCGACACCTGGCGCGAGATGGCAGCGTCCCGCTCGCGCAGGGCGTCGGTCCGCTGGCGAAACACAGAGACCGCGAGCGCGGCGACGACAAGCATGAGCACGGACAGGGCAGCCACCAAGCGGCGGAGCTGGTTAGCGCGCCTGCGCCGCGATCGCCGCTCCGCCACTTCGGCGGCCACGCTCGCGTCGAGGAACGCGCGCTCCCCCGCGTTGAGAGCCCGGCTGTGCGCGGTG
>NZ_JBFAAX010000883.1:0-2273 GCF_040639995.1 Actinosynnema sp. NPDC023658
GACGCCACTCGCGTCGACGACCTCACCGCGTGCCGGGCGGGGACGCCCGGTCACCACCCGTTACGACGCCGGCGCGGCGGCCGCCAGGATGCCCTCGGCCAGGCGGCGGGCCCGCTTCGCCGGACCGTCCGGGCCGAACGACTGGCCCGAGGCGTGCAGGCCCTCGAAGATCAGCATGAGGTGGTCGGTCAGCTCGTCCGGGTCCTCGACGCCGAGCTCCTCGGTCAGCTCACCGATCCGCTCGCGGGTCCAGGACTTCGCCATCCGGGCGTTGCGGTGCGCGGGCAGTTCCGGCTCGGGGAACTCGGCCAGCGACATCAGGAACTTGCAGCCGCGGAACTTGCCGGAGGAGACCTCCGCGAACACCACGTCGAAGACGGCGAGGATCTTGTCGCGCGGGTCGGACCCGGCGGACTCGACCGCGGTCGTGAACCGGCTCCGGAAGTCCTGGTCGGCGCGTTCGACGTAGGCGCCGACGAGGTCGTCCTTCGAGGAGAACAACCGGTAGAGCGTGGTCGGCGCGACACCCGCCTCGGCCGCGACGAGGTCGACACCCGTGGCGCGGATACCCTTGCGGTAGAACAGTTCCCCGGCCACTCGCAGTACGTGGGACCGGGTCTCAGCAGCGGTTCGTTGCACGGTTCCCCTCGCCGTTGCCATGCTAGGGATGGTTCCCTACAGTCTACCCCCCGCAACGGCGGCCTTGCCATTCCCGGTCGGGACGCGGGAGCCGGTCGGACGGGCGGCCCGGGCGACGCGCCCGACGACCGCTCACCCGTCACGCCCGAACGTAGGGGCGCAACCGGTTCCCCGGCAAGGGTTCCCGACATCCGCGCGACTCGCGGCCGACCGCTCGGCCACCACTCCCGCCGACTCGCACCCCCGGCAACCGGGCCTCTCTCGACTCGCGACCCCGTGCGGCCACGGCTTCACGGACCCTCGATGCCGTGCCGGCGCACGGCCCCGCGCCGCGAGGCGGTCAGTCCGACGCGCGGCCCGTGAGCCAGGTCGTGCGCTGGGACGCCTCGACCTCGAACGGCAGCCGCACGACCGCCACCGGCTCACCGGCCAGGTCGGCCGCGTCCAGCACCAGCAGCTCGTCACCGGCGACGGTGACCACCCAGCCCTCGCCCTCACCCTTGCCGCTCGGCACGAACACCGGCCGGCTGGGCGTGACGTCCAGCTCGCGGCGCCACGTGCAGCCCAGGGCGACGTCGTGGCGGACGATCGCGGTGCCGGCGGTGCCGAACACGTAGCGGTGGCGGCGGCCCGTCATGCGCTCGTCGACGCCGGCGACGTCCATCGCGGGCAGGTCGACCCGGCGCACGTTGCCCGTGGCGAGGTCGAGCGTGTGGCGGCGCAGCACACCGGGCGCCCAGATCGCGTCCACGACCACGCGACCGAGGTCCTCGTAGGCGTTGACGAGGGAGAGCACCTCGCCCTCACCGACCTCGAACCAGTGCGGCCGGCCGTAGGCGAGCAGGCCGATGCGCGTGGGGCCGGTGGCGGGACCGGAGTACGGGTCCCGCAGGCCGACCAGCTCGGCGGCGCGGCTGTAGTAGGGCGCGGAGTCGACCACGACCACGAAGCGGTCCGTGACGCCGACCGCGCGCATGCGGGGCGCACCCTCCAGCGGGAACGGCTCGGCGCGCAGCACCTCGCCGTCGTCGTCGAGCATCACGTGCTCGGCGTACCCGAGTTCCGGGTGCGACATGGCCGTGTGCCACACCTCACCGTCGAACACCGGGCTCGCCATCGTGGCGCCGGCGGGCCAGTCGGCCGGCGCGAGCGCGGCCGGCCGCCGTCCGCGGTACCACTGGGCGCCGTCGGGCCCCAGGTGGATCCCGGAGACCCCGTACTTGCCCGACCACACAAGAGCACCGTCCAGCTCGGCGGGCAGTGCACCTCGCACCACCAGCGCTTCCGCGACTTCCCGTACTGACGCGACCACGCCCACCACCCCGTCCAGGCATTCCATAACACTGTCTTACTACTATTTATAGCGGCGTTATGGAACGCCGTCAAGTCGATCCACCCTGTCGTTGCGAGGCCTACCCGGCACCGGGGCGCATCGAAACGAGGTAGGGCTCCCTTACATCACGCCGGACGGGCCCGAGGCAGGCCGGACAAGGCTCTGACCAGCACCGACGCGTGTGATGCTCCAGTCGGGTGAAGCCGTCGCACCTCACCCGTCCGGAGGCGTCCCGGAACGCGCGAAGGCCGGTCACGAAGACGTGGCGCGGGTCATGTCGACCCCGTCGCACCACGACTTC
>NZ_JBFAAX010000884.1:0-2270 GCF_040639995.1 Actinosynnema sp. NPDC023658
GGAGACGGGGTTCTCCGCGTGGGTGTCGTGGCTGCCGAAGCTGAAGCGGGACAGCTCGTCGGTCGGCACGCCCTGCACGCCGAAGTAGGCCTGGGCCCGCAGCCCGTCCAGGTCCACGACCCGCACGTCGTCCGCCGACGCGCCGGGCGACCACGGCAGGTGGGGCGTGCGGGGGTACGGCGTGCGCATGACCCCTCCCACCACCGGACTCCGCGAGAACCATAGAGACCCGCGACACGGCCGATCGACCGGTTTTCCCGATGACGGTCATCCGGGCGGCACCCGCGCGACCCGCGACTCGATACGATGTCTGGTCGACGCGATGTCGGTCGTCGGCGCAGTCGAGGTCGGAGAGGAAGGACGGACGAACGTGGAAACGCTCGAGTTCCAGTCGGAGGCGCGTCAGCTCTTGCGGCTGATGATCCACTCGGTCTACTCGAACAAGGACACGTTCCTGCGCGAGCTGGTGTCGAACGCCTCGGACGCGTTGGACAAGCTCAGGCTGGAGACGTTCCGCGACAAGGAGCTGGTCGCGGACACGTCGGACCTCCACGTCGCGATCGAGGTCGACCGGGGGGCACGCACGCTGACGATCCGCGACAACGGCATCGGCATGACCCGCGAGGACGTGGTCGGGCTCATCGGCACGATCGCGAAGTCCGGCACCGCCGAGTTCCTGCAGAAGCTGAAGGAGTCGCAGGACTCCGCCGCCTCGCAGGACCTGATCGGGCAGTTCGGCATCGGCTTCTACTCCTCGTTCATGGTCGCGGACAAGGTCACGCTCGTGACCAAGCACCCGCGCTCCGCGGAGGGCATCCGGTGGGAGTCCGCCGGCGAGGGCACCTACACGATCGAGGACGTCGCGGACGCGCCGCAGGGCACCGCCGTCACGCTCCACCTGAAGCCGGCCGACCCCGAGGACCACCTCGCGGACTACACGTCGACCGCGAAGATCACCGAGGTCGTCAAGCGCTACGCCGACTTCATCACCTGGCCGATCAGGATGGCGAAGGAGGAGGGCGCCGAGCCCGAGACGATCAACTCGCGCAAGGCGCTGTGGGCGCGGCCCGCCTCCGAGGTCACCGAGGACGAGTACGCCGAGTTCTACCGGCACGTCAGCCACGACTGGAACAAGCCGCTGGACACCATCCGCATGCACGGCGAGGGGGTGTTCGAGTACCAGGCGCTGCTGTTCATCCCGGCCCAGGCGCCGCTGGACCTGTTCATGCGCGAGCGCAAGCGCGGCGTGCAGCTCTACGTCAAGCGCGTCTTCATCATGGACGACTGCGAAGAGCTGATGCCAGAGTACCTCCGGTTCGTCAAGGGCGTGGTCGACGCCCAGGACCTGTCGCTCAACGTGTCGCGCGAGCTGCTCCAGCACGACCGCCAGATCCAGCTCGTCCGCCGTCGGCTGGTCAAGAAGGTGCTGTCCACCGTCAAGGGCATGATGGCGGACAAGCCGGAGTCGTACGCGACGTTCTGGCGCGAGTTCGGCGCGGCGGTCAAGGAGGGCCTGATCGGGGACCCGGACAACCGCGAGGCCATCCTCGACATCGCCTCGTTCGCCTCCACGGCGGACGCCGAGAAGCCGACCACGCTGGCCGAGTACGTCGAGCGGATGAAGGACGACCAGCAGCACGTCTACTACATGACCGGCGACTCGCGGGCCACCGTGGAGAACTCGCCGCACCTGGAGGCGCTGCGGGCCAAGGGCTTCGAGGTGCTGATCCTCACCGACCCGATCGACGAGATGTGGGTCGACGCGGTGCCCGGGTTCAAGGACAAGACCTTCCAGTCGGTCGCCAAGGGGCAGGTCGACCTGGAGACCGACGAGGAGAAGGCGCGGGCCGAGGAGCGGCAGAAGGACTTCGCCGACTTCCTGGGCTGGATGACCACCACCCTGGCCGACCAGGTCAAGGAGGTGCGGCTGTCCTCGCGCCTGACCACGTCGCCCGCGTGCGTCGTCGGTGACGCCCACGACCTGACCCCGACCCTGGAGAAGATGTACCGGGCGATGGGCCAGGAGCTGCCGCCGGTCAAGCGGATCCTGGAGCTCAACCCCGACCACGCGCTCGTCGCCGGCCTGCACCGGGCCTTCACCGACCGCGGCGCGGAGGACGCGTCGCTGGCCGGGTCGGCCGAGCTGATCCACGGCATGGCGCTGCTGGCCGAGGGTGGCGACCTGCCCGACCCGTCCCGGTTGGTCCGGATCGTGTCCGAGCACCTGGAGCGGGCCCTGTGAGGGCGTGAAAGACGTCCGGGCGGGCTCC
>NZ_JBFAAX010000885.1:0-2265 GCF_040639995.1 Actinosynnema sp. NPDC023658
GCCAGTCGGGAACCGGTCAGGCGGGTGCCGTGCAGGGCGGCGCCGGGGTGACCGGACCAGGTGTGACCGGTGCTGTGCAGGGCGGCCCCGGTCAGACCGCAACCGGTGGGTCCGGCGCCGTGCAGGGCGGCGCCGGACTACCGGGATCAGGACTGCCCGGATCCGGACTTCCCGGGGCTGGGCAGGAGGCCTGGCAGGCGGGCTTCCACCGCCCGGAGCACACGGGCCCGTACGGCGTCCCGCAGCCCGGCGCCTCTCACGACCACCCCGGTTCGCCGATCCCACCGCCCCCGGGGTCGGCGCAGCACGGCCCCTACTACGCGCAACCCGGCTCGGTCACCGCCGCGCCGCGGCAACGCGGGCGCGGCAAGGTCGTCGCCGGTGTCGCCGCGCTCGTGCTCGCCGTCGGCGGCGTCGCGGGCGGTGTCGGCGGGTACGTCGGCTTCCAGGCCGCCGAGGACTCCCGGCCGGTGACCAACGCCCTGAGCCAGAACCCGCCCGCCCAGCAGAGCTCCGCCGCCGCCGAGGGCTCGATCGAGCAGGTGGCCCAGAAGGTGCTGCCGACCGTGGTCCAGGTGCAGCTCAGCGGCGGCACCGGGTCCGGGTTCACGCTCAGCTCCGACGGCCTCGTGCTCACCAACAACCACGTGGTCGAGAGCGCCGCCAACGGCGGGCCGATCAAGGTCCAGCTCCAGGACGGCCGCTCGTTCGACGCGAAGATCGTCGGGCGCGACCCCACGTCCGACCTCGCGGTGATCAAGATGGAGGACGTCTCCGGCCTCCCCACCGTCGAGCTCGGCAACTCCGGTGACCTCAGGATCGGTCAGCCGGTCGTCGCCGTCGGCTCGCCGTTCGACCTCAACGGCACGGTCACCTCCGGCATCGTCAGCTCGCTGAACCGCCCCGTGCGGGCCGGCGGCGAGCAGGGCACCGCGGACACCGTGCTGAACGCCATCCAGACCGACGCCGCGATCAACCCCGGCAACTCGGGCGGCCCGCTGGTGAACATGAAGGGCCAGGTCGTCGGCATCAACTCCGCGATCTACAGCCCGAACTCCAGCCAGTCCGCGCAGGGCGGCTCGGTCGGCATCGGCTTCGCCATCCCGATCGACCAGGCCCGCCGCACGGCCAAGGAGCTGTCGGAGACCGGCAAGGCCACCCAGACCGTGCTCGGCGTCCAGGTGGGCGATGCGCCGGAGGGCGGCGCGGTGGTCCGCAACGTGACCGGCGGCGGCGCGGCCGAGGCGGCCGGCGTCAAGACCGGCGACGTCATCACCAGGTTCGGCGACCGCCCCATCGACACCTCCGACGCCCTGGTGGCGGCCGTCCGGTCGCGCGCCCCGGGTGAGAAGGTCCAGCTCACCATCGGCAAGGACCGCAAGGTCGACGTGACGCTGGGCAGCCAGACCGTCGAGATCCGCTAGCACCACCAGCCCCCGGCTCACGTGCCCCTGAGCCGGTCAGCAGAGGCCGCACACCGACAGGCCGCCCTCACCTGTCGGTCTGCGGCCTCTTGTGCCGCCGGCGCTGCTGGACGAGCGTCACCGCGCCCACGGCCAGCCAGACCGCGACCACCGCCACCAGCAGGCCGAGCGGGTAGTCCCGGTCGTTCAGACCGGGGTTGGGCGGCCCGGCGAACGGCCGCCAGAGCAGGGGCACGGCGAGCAGGGCCAGCACACCGGTGAACGTGCCGCCGACCTGCACCGCCGCGCGCCACGGTCGTGGCACCCAGCGGGCGATCAGCAGCCCGACACCGCCGAACAGGGGCGCGAGCAGCAAGTCGTGCACGACCGGGCCGCCGAGGAACCACAGCGCCAGGTCCACGTCGACCAGCGGCAGCAGCAGGTAGGCGCCCCACGCGCCCATGGCCACGCCCACCGCGCCGATCACCCACCTCATCGGACGACCTCCAGCCGGGTGACCCACTTGGTCTGCGTGACGCCCGGTCGGCTCGGTGCGATCAGCCGGCACGGGTGGCCGTGGTCCAGCGACAGGGTCTCCCCGTCGAGGCGCAGGGCGAGCAGCGTCAACGGGTCGCGGGCGTGCGCGGCGGGCAGCGTGCTCGTCCGGTAGAGCCCGTCGCGTTCCAGCGACTCCACCCGCACGTCGCCGGGCTCCTCGACGCCCGCCAGCGCCAGCAGGTCGCGCACGGGCACCCCGGTCCACCTGGCCGACGCGCTCCACCCCTCGACGCACGCGATCGGCAGCTCGGCCGTGGTCTGGGGCAGCGCCTCCAGCTCGGCCCGCGAGAACTGCCGCGGGCCG
>NZ_JBFAAX010000886.1:0-2265 GCF_040639995.1 Actinosynnema sp. NPDC023658
GGCGTCGGCGCAGGTTCTCGGCCCGGTTCCCACGTCAGCCGGCGGGTCAGCGGGGTCAGCGGAAGTCGGCGGCGTGGTCACGGGCCCAGCGGTCGAACGTGAGTCCCGGCCGCCCCAGGGCCTGTTCGACGTCGGGCGACACCCAGGTGTTGCCGTCGGGATACCGACCCATCTCGAGGAACCAGTCGATCACCTCGGGCGGGTAGGTGTCGCGCCACAGGTCCCGCGCCTGGTCGGGCGTCAGCTCGACGAACCCGACGTCCCGGCCGATCGCCTCTCCGATCATCCGGACCGCGTCCCGCCGACGCACCGGTGCCGGGCCGGTGGGCCGGTAGGTCCGTCCCGCGTGCCCGTCGCGCAGCAGCGCCTCCACGACGATCGCGGCGATGTCGTCCTCGTGCACCATCGTGCTGTTCCAGTCCCCGAACGGCGCGCGCACCACGCTCTCCGCCCGGATCGACGACGCCCACTCCCTGGTGTTGGCCATGAACTCGCCGGGGAACAGGTGCGTCCACTCCATCCCGGACAACTCGATCGCCCGGTGGAACGCCCGGTGCCAGGACTCCAGCGGGTCGTCGTCGGGCCGGCTCGGGTCGTGGTGCCCGAGGTGGGTCAGCCGCCGCACACCGGCCCGCACCAGCACGTCCACGATGGCGGGCCCGTCGCCCTCCATCGACACCAGGTGCACCCGCTCCACCCCTCGCACCGCCGCGTCCAACGACGACAGGTCGGTGAAGTCACCGGCGACCACCTCCACCCCGGCCGGCAGCCGTGCCGCCTCGGGATTCCGGGTCAACGCACGGACCGACCGGCCCTCGTCGAGCAGTCGGCGCACCACGCGGCGTCCGACGGTGCCGGTCGCCCCCGTGACCAGAACGGGCATGGTTCCTCCAGGTTCCACTTGTGGGCACGATTCATAAGCCCTGGTGAAGGCCATCGAACGCGGAGTTCCGTCAGCTGTCCGAACAATGCCGAAAGAAATGGCGGATTGTCAAACGCGAACACGTTGTTCACGTTTTCCGGAAATGGTCGGTGAAAGCACCGGGTTGCTCACATACCGACCGGTCGGTACCCTCGCGACGTGGACGAACGGCGCATCGACGCGGTGGTGCTGGACTGGGGTGGCGTGCTCACGGTCTCCGTGCCCGCCTTCATCGAGGACTGGCTGACTTCGGAGAACATCGACCGGGACCGCTACGGCGTGACCATGCGGACCTGGATGGGGCGCGACGCGGCCCCGGACAACCCCGTGGCCCGACTGGAGACCGGCGACCTCACCGCGGAGGAGTTCGAGGCGCTGCTCGCCGCCGAACTGGTCACCCTCGACGGGCGGGAGATCGCGTCGCGCGGCCTGCTGCGCCGCATGTTCGGCAGCGCCCACCCCGACCCGAAGATGGTCGACCTGGTCCGCGAACTGCGCGCCGACGGCCTGCGGACCGTGCTGCTGTCCAACAGCTGGGGGGAGGGCTACCCCGAGGAACTGCTGCTGGAGCTGTTCGACACGATCGTGATCAGCGGCCGGATCGGCCTGCGCAAGCCGGACCCCCGCATCTTCCACCACACCCTGGACCTGATCGAGCTGCCCGCCGAGCGGTGCGTGTTCTTCGACGACGCGCCGGTCAACGTCGAAGCGGCGCGGTCGGTCGGCCTGCACGCCCACCGGCACACCGACGCCGACACCACCCGCGCCGTGATCGCCCAGCTCAGGGGAGCCGCCGCATGACCGAACTACCCGGCCTGGACCTCGACCGGCTCGCCACCCACCTCGGCACCGGCCCGTTGACCGGCGAACTCATCCCCGGCGGCCGGTCCAACCTGACCTACCGGGTCACCGACGGCACGTCCCGCTGGGTGCTGCGCCGCCCGCCGCTGGGCCACGTGCTGGCCACCGCGCACGACATGTCCCGCGAGCACCGCGTGATCAAGGCACTGGCCGACACCGCCGTGCCGGTCCCGAAGGCGGAGCTGCTGTGCGAGGACCCCGATGTCATCGGAGCGCCGTTCTACCTGATGGAAGAGGTGCCGGGGGTGGCGCTGCGCCACCGCGACCAGTGCCCCTGGCTCACCCCCGACTCCGCCCGAGCACTGTCCGAACGGCTCGTCGACGTGCTCGCGGACCTGCACGCGGTCGACCCGAAGGAGGTCGGCCTGGCCGACTTCGGCCGACCGGACGGCTTCCTCACCCGCCAGGTCGCACGCTGGGGCAAGCAGCTCGACGCGTCGCGCAGCCGTGAGCTGCCCGGCATCGACGACCTGCGCGACCGG
>NZ_JBFAAX010000887.1:0-2260 GCF_040639995.1 Actinosynnema sp. NPDC023658
CGTCCAGGACGACCAGCGAACCGGAGAAGAACCGGGAGACCACGGGGACCGTCGCCGTGTCGCTCAGCACGACGGACACGTCGGCGTCACCGACCATGAACGCCAACCGGTCCACCGGCACCGCCGGGTCGAGCGGCAGGTAGGCCGCACCCGTCTTGAGCACCGCCAGCAACGACACGACCAGGTCCGCCGAACGCGGCAGGCACACACCCACCAGCGAACCCGGCCGCACTCCCACCGCGACCAGGTAGCGTGCCAGGCGGTTCGCCCGCGCGTTCAGCTCCCCGTACGACAGCACCACGTCGTCGAACACGACGGCCGGCGCGTCGGGCGCCAAGGCGGCCCGTTCCGCGAACAGCGCGTGCACGCCCCGGTCGACCGCGAAACCCTCGTGGACGGCGGGCGCGGCCAGCAGCGCCCGTTCCCGCGCCGACACGAACTCCAGCACCGACAGCGGCTCGTCCGGCGCGTCGGCCAGGGCGTCCAGCAGAGCGAGGTAGTGCCCGCTCAGCCGTTCGACCGAACCGCGGTCGAACAGCGCGGTCGCGAACTCCAGCTGAAGCCGCAGCGAGCCGTCGCGGGCCTGCTTGACCAGCGCGGTCAGGTCGAAGCGGGACACCTGGGAGGCCAGGTCGAGCGGCTGGACATCCAGGCCGGGCAGGTCGAACAGGTCGTCCTGGGCCTCGTGCAGGGTGAACGCCACCTGGAACAACGGCGTGCGCGTCAGGTCCCGCTGCGGCTGGAGCTCGTCGACCAGCCGGGCGAACGGCACCTCCTGGTGGTCGAACGCCTCGTAGACGGCGGTGCGGGTGTCCGCGAGCAGGCCGGCGAACGTCGTGTCGCCCTGCCAGCGGCCGCGCAGGACCAGGCTGTTGACGCCGTAGCCGATCAGCCGCTGCAACTCGGGCCGGTCGCGGCCCGACACCACCGTGCCGACCGCGATGTCGGTCCTGCCGGTGTAGCGCGACAGCAGGACCTGGAACGCGGCCAGCAGCACCACGTACTCGGTGACGTCGTGCCGGCGGGCCAGCGCGCGGACCCGGTCGGCCAGCGAGTCCGGGACGTCGGCGTCGACGACCTCGCCGCGCCAGTCCCGCACGGCGGGCCGGGGCCGGTCCAGCGGCAGGTCGACCGGTTCCAGGTCCGCGAGCTGCTTGGCCCAGTAGTCGAGGTGGCGGCGGTGCGCGATCGACGACCGCTCGCGCTCCCACGCGGCGTAGTCCGCGAACTGGAGACCGGGTGCGGTCACGGCGGTCGCCTCGCCCGTCACCGCCGCGCGGTAGCCCTCGCGCAGCTCGTCCGCGAAGACGCCGACCGACCAGGCGTCCCACGCGATGTGGTGGAACACCACGACCAGGACGTGCACGTCGTCGGCCACCCGGACCAGCCCGGCCCGCACGGGCCACTCGCGTTCCAGGTCAAACCCGGTGCGCGCTGCCCGCTCGACGTACTCCAGCACCTCGACCGGGTTGCCGTGCACGTCGTGCACCGGCAGGTCGACGTCCACCAGGTCGTCCACCACCTGCCGGGGTTCGTCGTCCACCAGCTCGTAGCGGGTGCGCAGGACCTCGTGCCGCTGGAGCACCTGTCGCCACGACCCGCGCAGCGCGTCGACGTCCAGCGCGCCCTTGATCCGCAGGGCCAGCGGGACCAGGTACTCGGCGCTGCCGGGGTCCAGGCGGTTCAGGAACCACATCTGCTGCTGGCCGTAGGACAGCGGCACGGGACGGGTCCGGTCGGCGGTCGGGATGGCCGAGCGGCGGACCGCGCGCCCCTGTTCGAGCCTGCGCCGGACCAGCTCCTCGCGCCCGGCGTCGATCTCACTCGTCGTCACGACAGCGTTCCTCTGTTCTCCACGGAGTGCGCCAGCACCTCGGAATCGGACATGTGCGCGATCTCGGCCCGCACACCGGCTTCCACCGCGCCGGCCAGCCGGGACACGGTCGGGTGCTCGAAGACCTGCCGCACGGTGAAGTCGAGCGCGAACTCCTCCTCGATCAGGGCGGTGAGCCGCACCGCGAGGATCGAGTTGCCGCCCAGGTCGAAGAAGCTGTCGCCGGCGCCGACCTCCGCGACGTCCAGGAGTTGGGCGAACAGCGCGGCGACGCGTTCCTGCACCACCCCGGACGGCGCGGTGTACTCGGCCCTGGCCAGCGCGTCATCGGTCGGGGCGGGCAGGGCGCGCTTGTCGAGCTTGCCGTTGTTGGTCAACGGCAGCGCCTCCAGCACCACGACCGCCGAGGGCACCATGTACTCGGGC
>NZ_JBFAAX010000888.1:0-2254 GCF_040639995.1 Actinosynnema sp. NPDC023658
GCGTCGCCCCCCCCCAGCTCGGCGGCGAAGCGCGCCGTGCGCAGGACCGCCCAGTCGCAGCCCCGCGCCGGACCGCTGAGCCCCGGGTAGCCGCGTGGGTCCCAGGTGACCACGTCCATGGACTCGCGGATCTTGGCGAAGAGCTGCGGCCGTGACCGCAGGACGGCGATCTGGTCGCCCTGCGGCCCGCCGAAGTTGACCATGACCGTGCCCTTGCGGGTACCGGTGGCGGGCAGGCGGGCGACCTTCAGGGTGATGGTGCGGGTCGACGTCAGGGGCACGGGCAGGTCGGCGCAGTCGGCGGCGACCGCGCTGTCGCCGGGGCACGGCTGCCAGTCGGGGGTGCGCGGCGGCGGGGTGGCGTGCGGCGGCACGACCAGCAGCAGCGGCAGGAGGAGTTTGATCACCCGGTCCACGCTAGGAAGGCCGCGCCGCCGGGTCTGTGCGCGATCGTCGTCGGCGGTGTCCACCAAAGTGGATGGCTAGGGTGGCGGGCATGGCGAGGACTGCGCTGCTGCTCGCGGTGGTGGTGGCCGACACCGGGATGCGCGCGTTGGACGGCACCTCCGGCGGGGGCCTGGTCGCCTGCGCCGCGCTGACCGCGCTGGTGATGCTCGTGGCCGTGCGCCGACCGCTCCCGGCGTTCCTGGCGGCGGTGACGATGGCGCTGGCCACCGGCGGATCCCTGGCGCTGCTGGCGTGCACGAGCTACCAGGCCGGGCGGCGCGCGGCGTCACGCCGGGACCTGGCCCTCGTCACGGTGACGGCGGCCGCCTACCCGGTCGCGCTGCTGGTGCCGATGCCGCAGCTGTCGCCCGACCCGTGGCCCGCGCTGGGCCGCGTGCTGCTGCTGGTGGCGCTGCCGCTGGTGGCGGGCGTGCAGTTCACCAGGCAGGCCGAGCGGTCGCGGCGGGAACGGCGGCTGCACGCCGAGCAGGAGCGGTTGCGGGAACGGCTGCGCATCGCGGTGGACATGCACGACTCCCTCGGCCGGTGGCTCAGCGTCGTGTCGGTGCAGGCGGCGGCGCTGGAGGTGGCCCCGCTCCCGGCGGACCAGCGGCCGGTGGCGCGCGACCTCGCGCAGGCCGCGCGCACCGCCGTGGACGAGCTGCACGCCGTCGTGGCGACCCTGCGTCGTGACCCGCCCGGCCTGGAGGGCGTCGACGAGGTGGTGGACCAGTTCCGCCGGGCGGGTGTCGCGGTGGCGGTGGAGCGGTCGGGGTCCGCTGCGGCGCTGGAGTCGCGCGACGCGGGGCACGCGGCCTACCGGGTCGTCCAGGAAGGGCTCACCAACGCCGTCCGGCACGCGCCCGGCGAGCCGGTCGTGGTGTCGTTCGACTGGCAGCCCGACGCGCTGCTGGTGAGCGTGACCAACCCGACCGGGGGCCCGGGGAGCGGGACAGGAGCGGTGGGCTCCGGTGGTGGCACGGGGTTGGTGGGCTTGGCGCGGCGGGTCGAGTCGGTCGGCGGGATGGTGCGCGTGCACCGGGAGCGCGGCCGGTTCCGGGTGGTCGCGGTGCTGCCCCTCGCCGCGGACCGGGCCGGGGTCGGCGCGTGATCAAGGTCCTGATCGCGGACGACGAACCGCTCATCACGGCGGGCATCCGCGCGGTGCTGGAGTCGGCCGGCGACCTGGAGGTGGTCGCCGTCGCCGCCGACGGCCGCGAGGCCCTGGACGCCGCCCGCCGCCACCGCGTCGACGTGGCGCTGCTCGACCTCGCCATGCCGGTGGTGGACGGTCTGACCGCCGCCGCCGCGTTGAGCGGCCCGAGGGTGGTGCTGCTGACCGCGTTCGGTGATGAGGCGAACGTCCGGCGGGCGCTGCGCCAGGGTGTCGACGGGTTCGTGCTGAAGAACTGCGCCCCGGACGAGCTGATCCGCGCCGTCCGCGCCGCGCACGCCGGTGAGGCCTACCTGTCGCCCGCGGTCGCGCGGCAGGTGCTCGGGATGGTCGGCGGGCACCCCGGCCGGGAGGACGCGGCACGCAGGCTGGCCGTTCTCACGCCACGCGAGTCCGACATCGTCGCGCTGGTCGCGGAAGGCCTGTCGAACGCCGAGATCGGTGAGCGGGTGCACCTGAGCGAGGGCACGATCAAGACCTACGTCAGCCGCGTCCTGGCCAAGCTGGGCTGCGCGAACCGCGTGCAGGTCGCACTGCTCGTCCGCGACGCCACCGGCCACGGCTGAACGAACGGCTGAACGACGAGGAACACCCGGGCACCGCCGAACGGCGGCGGGGCGCCACTCGGGCACC
>NZ_JBFAAX010000889.1:0-2247 GCF_040639995.1 Actinosynnema sp. NPDC023658
GGCTGCGCAACCCGTACGCCTTCGGCGAGGCCGCCGTCTACACCCCGCACCAGATGACCAGCTTCCACCTCGACGTGGGCAAGCCCGAGGGACCGCTGCACTTCGCCGGCGAGCACGTCTCGCTCAAGCACGCCTGGGTCGAGGGCGCCGTCGAGACCGCCGTGCGCGCGGCCATGGCCGTCAACGACGCGCCCGCACCGGCGCTGCACGCGGCGGACGTGCCCACGCGGCGACAACCCGTGGAGGACGAGGCGCGGGCGGAGGTGCCGATCCCGTGACCACCACGACCGGCACCACCACCAAGGCGGCCACCACCACCGGCAGGACCGGCACGACCACCGTGGCCGGCTACCTCGCGACCAGGCTGTCGCAGCTGGGCATCGGCCACGTCTTCGGCGTGCCCGGCAACCACCTCGGCCCGTTCCTGACCGCCCTGGAGGACTTCCCGCAGCTGCACTGGGTCGGCACCCCGACCGAGGTCGGCGCGGGCTACGCCGCCGACGCCTACGCCTGGGTGCGCCCGGGTCCCCGCGTCGGCGCGGCCGCCTGCACCTACGGCGTGGGCGCGTTCAACCTCCTCAACCCGCTCGGCGGGGCCTACGTCGAACGTGCCGATCATCGCGATCAACGCCTCGCCCACCTCAGAGCAGTGGCTGAACTTCCAGGCCGTCGGCCTGCTCACCTCGCACATGAGCACGCGGCGCGAGAGCAACCTGGACGTGTACCGGCAGGTCACCGTGGACGCCCAGGTCATCACCAACCCCGGCCTCGCGCCCCGCCAGGTCGACACGGCCATCGTGGCCTGCCTGACCGAGCAGCGCCCGGTCTACCTGGAGGTCATGGAGGACGTCTGGGACGCGACCTGCCCCGCGCCGGTGGGCGTGCTCGCCGCCGAACCCCGGCCGTTCACCCCGAAGAACGAGACCATGCTGACCAAGTCGGTCAAGGCCGCCGTCGCGCTCGTCGGGCAGCTCGGCACGCCCGTGCTGTGGGCAGGCGAGGAGGTCGACCGCTTCGACCTGGCCGAGCAGTTCCTCAGCCTGGTGGAGGAGACCGGGATCCCGTTCGCCACCACCATCGGCGGCAAGGCCGTGGTCTCCGAGGACCACCCGTCGTTCCTCGGCGTCTACAACGGCAAGGCCAGCACGCCCGAGGTCTACCGGGCGTTCCAGGAGGTCGCCAAGGTCCGCATCGGCATCGGGTCCTGGGCCACCTCGAAGAACCTCGGCGGCGCGCAGCACATCGGCTCCGACTGGATCGTGGCCGCCCGCGACGGCGTCAGCGTCGGCCCCTACTACTACCCCGGCGTGCCCCTCGACCGCTTCACCACGGCGCTGCGCGACGCCCTGGTGCGCGAGTTCGGGGCCGGTCACTTCACCGGCGACTACTACGCCCGCGGGCACGCGGCGGGCCTGGACGTCCCGGAGAGCACGGCCGCCCGGCACGCCGACCTCGGTGACGACTGCGGTCGGACCCTGACCTACGACAGCCTGTTCTGCCGCGTCACGAGGTTCCTGCGCGAGCACCCCGACCGGTTCACCGTGGTCTCGGACGCCGGGTTCGCGCTGCTCGGCTCGATGGACCTGCACATCGCGGAGAAGGACACCTACTTCGCCCAGAACAGCTGGCTGTCCATCGGCTACTCGGTGGGCGCCACCACCGGGGTCGCCCTGGCCCGCCCGGACCGCCGACCGCTGGTGTTCGTCGGTGACGGCTCGTTCCAGGAGACCGCGCAGGAGGTGTCCACCCACGTCCGCCCGGGCCTCAAGCCGGTGATCTTCGTGCTGGACAACGACGGGTTCTACGGCATCGAGCAGATGCTGGTGGAGCCGTGCTTCTACACCAAGCCGCCGACCCGGCCCGCGGACTACTACAACGTCCTGCACCCGTGGAACTACGACCAGCTGGACAAGGTCTTCGGCTCGGAGAAGACCCCCATGACGGGGTACGACGTCACGGACGTCGCGGAGCTGGACGGGGTGCTGAACGCCATCGGCGGCACCACCGACCAGGAGGAATCGGGACCTGTCGTGGTCCGCGTCCGCCTGAACCGGTCGGACTACCCGAGGGCCATCGGCTACAAGGTCAGCGAGTGCGGTCCGCAGAGGTAGTGCCGCCGCCGCGTCCCCGGTGATCCGTCCCGTGGGGGCCGCCCCCCCCCGCGGGGGGGGGGCGGCCGGCCCCCCGCCCCGGGTGGAGCCCGTAAGTTGCGGTCGGGGGATCCGGCCCCCCCCGCCCGCGCGACCC
>NZ_JBFAAX010000890.1:0-2237 GCF_040639995.1 Actinosynnema sp. NPDC023658
TTACAAACAGTCAAGACTGTTTGTAAGTGGGCCGGACAGTGCTCGGACCGCTACCAGCCGCCCTGGACCATCGTCTGGAACAGCCACTTCCCCTCGGACTTCACCAGCAGGTCCCCGTACCGCACGACCTGCGAGAACCCCTCCGCCGTGATGGTCGCGTCGGTGATCACGAACACCAGGTCGGCGTTGACGAAGACCGGCGTGCGGACCGATTCCATGTGCACGTCGCCCTCGCCCAGGGTCGCCGCCATGTCGGTGAGGAACCGCTCCCGGTCCCACGACGAGGTAGACCCGTCGGTCACCGCGTTGACCGGGAACAACGCCATCCCGGCCATCGCCTCGACGTCCTTGGCCACAGCCAAGGCGTCCCACTGCTCGAACCACGCGAGCACGCCCTCGACGTCCTCGTCGGTCGGCACGAACCCCGCTCCACTACCCGGCACAGCACTCATTCCGTACACTGTACCGTACGGTGTACGGCACCGGCCGCGCCCGATCGCCGGAGGCCTTGCCAGGGGTTTCCGGGACAGATCAGGCGGGCCAAGCGGTCAGGGCGAGGTCGACCATCCGGAGCAGCCGCTCGCGGTCGACGCCGTCCGCCGCCTGGACCGAGATCCCCTGCGCGACCAGCACCACGAACTTGGCCAGGTCCGCCGCGTCCGCGTCGGCGGGGAGGTCACCCTCGGCCTTGGCCCGCTCGAAGCGGTCCCGCAGCCCGGCCTCGCCGGTCCGGCGCCAGTCGGCCAGCCGCTCGCGGGTCGCCACGGCGTCCTCGCCCATCGCCAGGCCCGCCTGGAGACTCAGGCAGCCCGTGGGGCAGTCGAACCGGGTCGACACCTCCACGGCGCCGCGCAACATGCGCTCGGCGGCGGCACGGGCGGTCGGCCGGTCGAGCGCGTCCCGCACGTGGACGGCCTGCCGGTCGGTGTAGTGCTCCAGCGCCTTGCGGAACAGCGATTCCTTGTTGCCGAAGGCGGCG
Organism: Actinosynnema sp. NPDC023658; assembly: GCF_040639995.1. Lineage (NCBI taxonomy): Bacteria > Bacillati > Actinomycetota > Actinomycetes > Pseudonocardiales > Pseudonocardiaceae > Actinosynnema > Actinosynnema sp. NPDC023658. The sequence continues at coordinate 980 of NZ_JBFAAX010000890.1, forward strand.
TACAGGCTGGGCCGGTTGATGCCCATCGCCTCGGTCAGCTCCGACAGGGACGCGCCCTCGTAGCCGTGCTGCCAGAACACCCGCACGGCCTGGCCCAGCGCCGCCTCGACGTCGAACTCGCGCGGGCGTCCGCCGGCCATGGGTCACCACCTCGGTTCTGGACCTGTCAGTACGGTACTCGATTTCCGCCGGTGAGGGCCGTCACAGGTTCTTGACCGAGCGGTACAGAACCCGAATTGTGTACCTCATGGTAAACAACTCGGGCAGGTTGGCGGGACGGCGTGCGGTGGTCACCGGCGGCACGCGGGGGATCGGTGCGGGGATCGTGCGGAAGCTGGCCGCGGAGGGTGCGGTCGTGCTGACCACCGCCCGGTCGGCCGGTGTCGCGGACCTGCCGCCGGGCGTGCTCTTCACCACCGCGGACGTGGCCGATCCCGACTCCGCGACGCGGTTGGCCGACGAGGCGACCCGGCAGCTCGGCGGGGTCGACATCCTGGTGAACAACGCCGGCGGCGGCCAGGCGAAGCCGGGCGGCTCCGGCGACATCGACGACAAGGCGTGGCAGGAGGTCCTGGAGACGAACCTGCTGGGCGCGGTCCGGCTCGACCGCGCGCTCCTGCCCGGCATGCTGGAGCGCGGCTCGGGCGTGATCATCCACATCTCCTCGTCCTCGGCCCACGTCCCGGTCGGCCCGCTGCTGCACTACTCGGCCGCCAAGGCGGCGCTCTCGAACTACAGCAAGGGGTTGGCCGAGGAGGTGGCCGCCAGGGGCGTGCGCGTCAACCGGGTCTCCCCCGGCATGACCGAGACCTCGGCGGTGGACGCGGTGATCGACGACCTCGCCGCGAGCACCGGTGGCCGGGGCGACGCGCGGGCCGCGCTGGTCGAGCTGATCGGCGGCATCCCGCTCGGCCGCACCGGCACCCCGGAGGACATCGCCAACCTGGTGGCGTTCCTGGTGTCCGACGAGGCGTCCTGGATCACCGGGGCCGACTACGTCATCGACGGCGGCACCCTCAAGGCCGCGTAGTCGATTCCCCCTCGGTCCGAACAGCGGTTCCGCCGTGATCGGGCTCCTTGTTCGATGGGGGTCGGTCGGACGAGGAGGTCGGTGTGCCGGTTTCGCGGCGGGACGTGTTGCGGTGGGCGAGCGCGGCGGCGGTCGCGGGCGGCACGGCGGCGGTGGGTGGCGCGACGGCGGGCGGGCGGCCCGCGAGGTGGGCCCGACTGCGCGCCCACCTGTCCGGTGAGCTGCGGC
>NZ_JBFAAX010000891.1:0-2237 GCF_040639995.1 Actinosynnema sp. NPDC023658
GCGTGGCTGACCTCGCTGCCCGTGCCCGTCATCCTGGTCGAGCGCTCGGCGGTGCACGGCCCGTACCGCGAGCACGTCGAGTCCGTGCGCACGGACCACGCGGCGGGCACGGAGCTGGCCGTGCGGCACCTGCACGGCCAGGGTCACGTCCGGATCGGTCTGGCCGCCAGCGCGTCCAGCCCCCACACCGGGCAGATCCGCGAGGGCTGGCGTCGGGTGATGGGCGCGCTGTGCCTGCCCGCGATGCCGGAGCTGCTCGTCGCCGCCTACTACGAGCCGGAGTGGGCGGTCGACGTCGACCGCGTGCTGGACCAGTGCGCCGAGCACGGCGTGACCGCGCTGGTCGTGCACTCCGACCGCGAAGCGGTGTCCCTGGTGCAGCGGGCCGAGGAACGCGGTGTCCACGTGCCGGCGGACCTGTCGGTCGTCGCGTACGACGACGAGGTCGCCCGGTTCGCCCACCCGCCGCTGACCGCCGTGCGCCCGCCCAAGTACGCCATCGGCGCCACGGCGGTGGAACTGGTGCTCGACCGCTTGGCGCGCGGTGCGGACCGGCCCGTGCGCCGGGTGGTGCTCAGCTCGGAGCTGTGCGAACGCGGCTCGACCGCGCCGGCCGCCCACGCCCCCGACTGACCGCCCGGACGCACGGCACGGGTCAGAAGCCGTAGCCGGGGTAGTAGTCGACGGTCGGCCACGCGGCGTTGTCGGCCGCCACGTGCAGGTCGTAGTCGATGGCCGAGTAGTCCGGATCCCCGCTGCTCTCCGCGCGCTTGGTGAACAGCACCGCCCAGGTCACCCCGTCGTACCGCCGCACCAGGAACGTGGTCGTGCCGGGCAGGCTGCCGTCGTGGTAGGTGTTGCGGACACCGCCGCCCGGCAGCACCACGGCCCACCCGCAGCCGTAGTACCAGCTCGGCGAGCCGGTCTCCGCCGCCGGCACGGCGAAGGCCTGGTTGATGGAGGCGGCGTCGAGCACGCTGTTGGGACCGTCGTAGATCGAGGCGAAGCGGACCAGGTCCACGGACGTGCTCAGCCAGGCGCCGTGCGCCGCCATGTTCTCCAGGTTGAAGCCGCCGTACTGGATGGGCACCACCGCCCCCGAGTCGTCCATCACCGTCGAAGCGGTGATCCCGGACTGGTAGGACACCTCGCCCGACGCGCGGTACTGCGGCAACGAGCGGCCTTGCCGCATCCGCGTGATGCCCTTGGGCGCGAGGACCGCCTGGCGCACGTAGGTGTCGTAGGGCTGGCCGGTCACGCGTTCGATGACCCGGCCGAGCAGCAGGTAGCCGAAGTTGCTGTAGTGGTACTCCGCCCCGGGTGAGGTGGCGAGCTCCTTCCCGGCCACGTAGCGGACGATGTCGGCCTGGCCGATCGGCAGCCTCAGGCCGAACGCCGACTTGATCTCGTAGTCGGAGAACATCGGGTCCGGGCTCGTCTGGAAGCCGCCCCTGTGCTGCAGCAGGTTCAGCACGGTCACCTGTCGCAGGTCGGGATCGGTCGGCGTCAGGCCGAGGAGGTCGGTCACCCGGGCGGTCAGCGAGAGCCTGCCCTCCTGCACCAGCCGCAGGACGGCCGTCGCGGTGATCGGCTTGCTGATGCTGGCGATGCGGAACAGGGAGGTGGGCTGCGTCTGCACCGCCGGGTCGGCGCTGTAGGAGTAGCCGCGGGCGAGCACGAGCTTGCCGTTGCGCACCACCGCGAGCGACCCGGCGGCGATGCCGCGCGGCTGCATGAAGTTCCTCATGGCGTCGTCGAAGCCCGACAACCCGTTTCCGATGGGACCGCGCATGGTCCAGGAGAGGTCCGCGGCGTTCGCCGCGGGCGCGGTGGACAGGCCGCTGAGCACGGCTCCACCCGCCGCGCCCGCCAGGGCCACCACTCTGCCGAAGTCGCGTCGGGACATGCGTGTGCGGAAGTCGTTCACGTTCCATCCCCCCAAAAAGGACAACCACGATGGTTCGGGCGTCAGCGGGACGTGCCCGGACCGGCACTTTCGACGCTACGACCGAAACGACGCGAAGACCGTCGCCCGCTACGGGTTCCCGATGCCGGGCCGCCCGCCCACCCGGCAGGTCACCGCACGCCCGTACCGGTGATGCGGGTGGACGCCCAGGTGGCGGGGTCGACGACGAGCAGGCGTGCCACCTCCGCGGGCGGCAGGGCGACGGCGACGTCGGAGACGGTGCGCAGCGCGCCTGCCGCGGCCAGGTGGCCGGAGCGCAGGCACCGCGCCG
>NZ_JBFAAX010000892.1:0-877 GCF_040639995.1 Actinosynnema sp. NPDC023658
TCCCCGTCCGCGCTCGTGCCGCTGGCCGCCGCCGTCGTGCTGCTCGGCGCGTTCCTGGTGGTGGAGGGCAAGGTCGCGGCGCCGCTCGCGCCGCTGTCGATCCTGCGCCGGCGCACGGTGAAGTGGGGCGGCCTGACCGGTTTGATCACCTTCGGCATGTGCGGCGGCACGACCGTCCTGCTCAGCCTCTACATGCAGGACGTGCTGCACTGGAGCCCGCTGGCCACCGGCATCGGCTTCCTGGCCGAGGGCGTCGCGGCGATGGTGGCGGGCAGCCTGGCCGCCAGGTTCATCGGCCGCGTCGGCACGCCCGCGATCCTCATGGCCGGCCTGCTGGTGCAGGGCCTGGGCACGGCCGCGATGCTGCTGCTCCCGCAGGACGGCGACCTGGTCCTGCTGATCGTCACGACCGCCGCGCTCGGCTTCGGCCACGTGCTCGCCGTCGTCTCGTTCATCGGCACGATGACCTCCGGCGTGCCCGAGGAGCACACGGGCCTGGCCAGCGGCCTGGCGCAGACGGCGCAGCAGGTGGGCAGCGCGGTCGGCGTGGCCGTCCTGGCGGCGGTGGTGGCCGCCGCGACCGTGCCCGACCCGGCCGCGCCCCAGGCCGCCACGCTCGACGGCCTGCGCTCGGGCCTGCTGGTGTCGACCGTCGTCACGCTGGCCGGCGTGGTCGTGGCCCTGCTGTTCCTGCGCGCACCGCGATCCGCCGAGGGCGGTGACCGGTCGGCGGACGCCTCGGCGTCCCAGGCGGTCACCGCGCCCTGAACCCCCACAGGCAAGCGGTGACACCACGGACGGGGCGGCCCGGGCCCCCCGCCCCCCCCCCCCCCGGACCCCGCACCGCCCCCCGCCCGCACGGCGCGGGGAGGGAAGA
>NZ_JBFAAX010000892.1:887-2236 GCF_040639995.1 Actinosynnema sp. NPDC023658
CCAACCCAACCCGGCGCCCGCCCCGCCCCCCCCGGCGCACACCCCCCCAACACCCCCCACCGGAACGCGGTCACCCCCCGCCGGGGGCGCCCCGGCCACCCCGCCCGCCCCCCCCCGTTCCACGTCACCGGCCCGCGACGTCACGTCCGGGTGACGTCGAAGCTCTCCGCGAACCCGAGCGGGGTGAACCACTCGGTGCAGTGGACGATCCGGCCCTCGTCGTCGAAGTCGAACAGGCCGACGCTCTCGTTCGCGTACTCCTCGCCGGTCCGCAGCACGCCCACGGGGTGCCAGCGGGCGAACACGCGCTCGGCGCCGTGCACCGCGTGGATCTCCACGTCCGCGTACCGCATGTGCTCGTAGGAATCGTAGATCCCCCGGTACAACCGGCCCCGGTCGGCTTTGCCGCGAATTTCCGACGGCAGCGCGTCGCCCGCGTACGGGACGACCTGGACGCTGTCCTCGGCCCACAACTCCAGCCAGGTGTCGATGTCCTTGCGGCTGAGCAGTTCGAAGTAGCGGCGCATGGTCTCGACATTGCGTTCCGCGGACACGGTCACACCCCTCCCGCCGCGAACGACGCGGCCACCACGACCGGGTTGAAGTATTCGGTGAACCGGACGATCCGGCCATCACCGTCGAATTCGAACAACGCCACGTTCTCGTTCTCGTAAGGCCGCCCGTCGGTCATCCGGCCCTGTGGTCGCCACCGCGCCACGACCTTGTCCGGGTCCTCCAGGGGCAGGATCTCCAGGTCCGCGAACGACAGCTCCGCGTACCCGTCCGCCATGCCCTGGTACAGCTCCCGCACCTGGTCACGGCCCTCGACCCGGTCGGGCACCGGGCCGGCCGCGAACGGCATCACCTGCACGCAGTCCGGTGCCCACAACTCGATCCACGACCCGATGTCGAGCGCGGCCAACCGGTCGAAATACCGCTCCAACGTCGCGACGTTGCGCGTCCGGCGATCCGCGCCGGACCCTACACCGCTCATGTCGCACAACCCTTCCGCTGAGGTGTGACAGGGGTTCTCCCGAAACTATCCGGAAGGTGTCGCGCGGGTTGAAGGAGATGTGATCGGCACCCGCGCACTCCGTCAAGTCCGGCCTGCTGTTGGTTTTTCGCACCGGTGTGTTCAGTCGTCCTTGTCGACCCGCCGCGCACCCACCGAGACTGGTTTCGCGACCGTCCGGCCGAACACATGCCCGGACCCGAATTCGCTATCGGAGGGGAATCCATGACCGGTGACCCGGGCAAGCGCGGCTTGCCGAGCAGCACGGACGTCCTCATCGTCGGCGGCGGGCCGACCGGCCTCGCGCTGTCGCTCGCCCTGACCCGGCTCGGCGTCG
>NZ_JBFAAX010000893.1:0-2234 GCF_040639995.1 Actinosynnema sp. NPDC023658
GCGGACGCGGCGGACCTGGCCGCACGGCTGCGCAAGCGCGCGCCGATCCGGATCGACGTGGTGCCGGTGGCGACGCTGTTCGACGACGCCGACGAGCTGTCGCGGGCGCAGCGCATCCGGTCCGCGATCCACGCCGCGTTCGCCGAACTGCTGGCGGGACAGGCGAAGCGGGTGCCCGACGGCGGCACGATCGAGATCCCGTACCGCCCGTTCGACGCGTTCGACCCGCTGCTGGCGATCCTGGTGGAGGAGCCGACGACGAGCGGCGCGCTGGAGGCCCAGTACGGCAGGCTCGCCGCGGCGGTCACCGGTGGCGCGGTCACCGAGGTGGCCCCGGTGTCGCCGGTGCTGCGCTCCCGCTACCGGCGGGTGTTCGGGCTGACGTCGACCACCGAGCCGGACCGCGTGGTCATCGTGCACGCGCCGCGCGACCGGGCCTGGGCGGACTGGGTGCGCGGCCAGTTGGAACGCGCGGGCGCGCAGGTCCGCCGCCTGCCGGACGCGGCGGAGTGGTTCGAGGCCGAGGTGCCGCCGGGGGTGGTAGTGCTGACCTCGCCGCACCTCGGTCCGGTGGAGCTGCCCGCCCTGCCGCTGACCGTGCTGCGGCTGCGGTTGTCGGAGGACGAGTCCGCGGACGGCGGGCTCTCCGTGCACGAGCACAGCCCGGAGACGTTGAGCGCCCGGCTGCTCAGCCACTTCGGCCTGATCGACCGGCCCGGCACGGTGCACGAGCCGGGGATGCGGGTGCCCGGCAGCGACCCGCACGTGTTCGAGCTGCCGCCGCGCCACCCGGGTTTCGTCGGCCGCGACGAGGAGCTGGAGGCGCTGCGCGACCAGTTCGTCGAGGCGGGCGCCGCGCGGGCCGTGGTGACGGTCAACGGCGTGCCCGGCGTCGGCAAGAGCGAGCTGGCGCTGGAGTACGCCTACCGGTTCTCCTCGGACTACGCGGCGGTGTGGTGGCTGACGGCGCACGACCGGCAGTCGGTGCTGACCGGCCTCGCGGAGCTGGCCACGCGGCTGAGCCAGCCCGGCTCCACCGACTACGGCACGCTGTCCGCGCTGGAACGGCTGTCGAACGACCCGGCGTACACGCGGTTCCTGCTGGTCTACGACAACGCCGACGACCTGGACCTGATCAGCGACCTGCTGCCGACGGGCTCCACCGGGCACGTGCTGATCACCTCGGCGCCGACGGCCGGGCAGTCCGTGGAGCTGGTGCCGATGCAGGTCGACGACAGCGTCCGCCTGCTGCTGGACCGCGTGCCGGGGCTGACCGCGAGCGACGCGCGGCTGGTCGCGGACGCCGTCGACCACCTGCCGCTCGCGCTGGAGCTGGTCTCGTCCTGGCTCGGTGAGACGGCGCGGGCCGAGGTCGGCGCGGGCTCCCGCGACTCCGACGCCGCCACCTGGGCCACCCGCACCCTGTTCGAACGCCTGGGACAGTCCGAATCGGACGGTGTGGCGCGGGTCGTCGACGTCGCCGTGGACGCGTTGCGGGACAACGCCACCGGCCGGTTGGCGGTGCTGGTCGCGGAGCTGTGCGCCTTCCTGTCGCCGGAGGGCGCGGACCTCGGGCTGGTGCGCTCGCCCGCGATGCTGGGCCGGGTGGTCGCGTCGGGCGGGGTGGACGCCGAGCCGCTGGAGCTGGACGCCGCCGAGATCGACCGGGTGCTCTGGTACGGCGCGCGGTACGGGCTGTTCCGCGTGGACTGGGGCGACCAGTACTCGCTCCGCCTGCACCGGGTCGTGCAGCGGGCGCTGCGGGACCGGATGTCCACCGAGGACCGGGAACGGCGGCGGGCCGAGGTGCTCGGCGCGCTGGCCGCGCTGGCGCCGACCGAGGTGGAGGACAACTCCCCGACCCGGCACGCCCGGTTCGCCGAGCTGCAGAAGCACGTCGACCCGTCCGGCGCGCTGGCGAGTGACGACCCGAAGGTGCGGCGCTGGCTCGTCAACCAGGTGCGGTTCCTGTTCACCGACGGCGGCGCGGGCGTGCGCCGGGCCGCGGTGGAACCCGGTCGCGCCCTGCTCGACGCGTGGACCCGGCGGTTCGGCCCGGCCGACCCGCTGCGCAACCGGCTGGCCACCGAGCTGGCCAACGTGCACCGCGTGCTCGGTGACCCGGCGGAGGCGTTGCGGCTGGACGACCTGGCGCTGGCCCAGCAGCGGCGGGCCCTGGACCTCACCCACCCGCGCCCGCTGATCACCGCCCGCGGCCGGGGCGGCGACCTGCG
>NZ_JBFAAX010000894.1:0-2234 GCF_040639995.1 Actinosynnema sp. NPDC023658
CCCGCGCGAGGTGACGGCGAACGTGCGCTCCGGCGACTTCGACATGCGGGTGCCGCGCGACGGCGAGCGGTACGCGGTGGTGCTCAGCGTGGAGTCCGGCGTCCGCGTGGTGGACGTCGAGCAGGACGGTTCGGCGCGCAACCGGATCGACGTCCAGTCCCGTTCCGGTGATGTTCGAATTCGCTACGATGAATAGCGGGATAAGGTCAGAGTAGTCTGAGTATAGTGCCGGGTGGCACCGTTGGGCATTGGCCACCGAGGGTACCTCTCGCACGGCCTGGAAAAGACCGAAGAGTCAGTTCCGGGAATGGAGCAGCACAATGAATGCCGGTCTCAACTGGTCACCGACCGAGGTCACCGCGAGCGACTTGGGGACGAGTGCGACGGCGGCCGGTCTGGTCGACTACCTCGACCACGCGGCGGAGTTGGACGACCTGCTCGTCGAGCGGAAGGCGATCGTCTTCCGCGGCTTCGGCCTGACCGAGCACACCATCACCGACGTGATGGACCGCCTGCTGCCGGACCGCCTCGCCTACGTCCACGGCAACTCGCCGCGCACCAAGGTGGGCGCCAACGTCTACACCTCCACCGAGTACCCGCCCGAGTTCACCATCTCCATGCACAACGAGCTGTCCTACGCCCACGCCTGGCCGTCGCGGCTGGTGTTCTGCTGCGTGCTGGCCGACATGACCGGTGGCGCGACGCCGCTGGTCGACGCCGCGCGGTGGCTGGAGTCGCTGGACGACGAGGTGCGCGAGGCGTTCGCGGACGGCGTCCGCTACACCCAGAACCTGCACGGCGGCTACGGCCTGGGCAAGAGCTGGCAGGACACGTTCGAGACCGACGACCCGCAGGTCGTGGACGAGTTCCTGGCCGGCACCGGCGCCGTCTGGCAGTGGCACGACGACGGCGGCCTGCGGGTCAGCCAGCTGCGCCCGTCGACCACCCGGCACCCGGTGACCGGGGTCGAGGTGTGGTTCAACCAGTCCGACCAGTGGCACACCGCGACGCTGGGCGACGAGACCGCCCGCGCCATGGCCGAGGTGCTGCGGGCCGACGAGATGCCGCAGAGCGTCAGCTTCGCCGACCACAGCCCCATCCCGGACGCCTACGTGCTCCAGGTCCGCGACCGCGGGCTCGAGCACGCGGTGGACGTGGACTGGCGGCTGGGCGACGTGCTGCTGTTCGACAACGTCCTGGTGGGCCACGGACGGCGGCCGTTCGACGGCGCCCGGAGGGTGCTGGTCGGCATGTCGTGAAAGATCGACCGCCGGGCGCCCGATGATATCCGGTGATATCCGGCGCTCGGGAAGAATGAAACAAATGTGCGGCCGGGATTCGTTGCCATTTGACACGTCCGGGTTCGGTCAGTACTTTCCTGCGAGAGGTCCGGGTGGGTTGCCGTCCGGTTCCGGGTGGTGATCGAGGGGTAAAAAAGTGCACACCTGGGATGTTCGACGATAAAGTTTTTCATGTCCAGGGGGGACATCGGATGTACTTCGACCGGATCGCTCGGCGATTAACCCGGCAGAGCCCGGCCGACCTGGCCAAGACCGCGGTGATCGGCCGTGCGCAGGCCGGCGACGACGAGGTGTCGCTGTCCTACGGCGAACTGGACCGCGCGGCCCGCGTGGTGGCGGCCTGGTTGTCCGAGCGGTGCGCACCGGGCGAGCGGGTGCTGCTGCTGAGCCCGCTCGGCCCGGAGGTGGTGAAGAACTTCTTCGGTTGCCTGTACGCGGGCGTCGTGCCCGTCGTCGCCCCCGTGCCCGAGGGGCGCGACCACCACCTCGCCCGCGCCACCGGCATCGCGTTCGACGCGGGCGCGACGCTCGTGCTCACCGACGCGTCGAGCCTGTCGGCGGTGCACGAGTGGCTGAGCCAGGACGGCATGGACGACGTCACCTGCGTGGCCACCGACGTGATCGAGCTGGCCGACCCGGACGACTGGGTCGAGCCCGCCCGCGACCCCGACGACCTGGCCGTGCTCTGCTACGGCTCGGCCAGGGTCGAGCTGGTCGGCACGTTGATCTCCTACGCCGCGCTCGGCCACGGCGTGCGGCGGACCAGGGACGCCCTCGGCCTGACCGCCGATGACCGGCTGCTCAGCTGGCTGCCGCCGGACCACTACACCGGCCTGATGAACCTGGTAACCGTGCTGGCGATCGGCGGGACGGCGGTGCTGATGCCGCCGCGCGAGTTCGCCCGCGACCCGCTGGCGTGGCTCGACCTGGTCG
>NZ_JBFAAX010000895.1:0-2233 GCF_040639995.1 Actinosynnema sp. NPDC023658
GACCGCAAGTCCGACGACAAGGCGGCGCTGTGGCTGCTGCCGCCCGTCGGGGAGGCGCGCGAGCTGTACCGCCCCGCCGGCGGGGTGTCGGACTTCGCGGTGGCGCGGGACGCGGGCAGGGTGCTGCTCGTGGCGGGCGCGCACCCGACCGCGGAGTTCGGCGAGCAGGACCAGGAGCACCGCAAGGCCCGCGAGGACGCCGGGGTGACCGCGATCCTGCACGAGGCGTACCCGGTGCGGTACTGGGACTCCGACCTCGGCCCGACCTTCCCCCGGCTGCTGGCGACGACGACACCGGTCGGTGTGGACAGCGAGCGCGTCGACCAGTCGGAGGACCTGGTGGACCTGACGCCGAACGCGGCGTCGCGGTTGCCGGACTCCCCCGCCATCAGCCCGGACGGGCGGTGGGTCGTGCACGCCGAGAGCGTCCCGGTGAGCGCGTCCTACGGCACGCGGACCCGGTTGCGGTTGACGTCGACCGACGGTGCGACCGACCGCGTGCTGGCCGACCTCGACGGGCACTCGTTCTCCCAGCCGGTGTTCCTGCCGGACTCGTCGGGCGTGATCGCGGTGCGCACGTTCGACTCCACGGCGGACAGCCCGTGGACGAACACGTTGGTGCACCTCGACGTCGAGTCCGGCGCGGTGCGGGAGCTGGCCGCGGACTTCACCGAGGAGCCCGATCACCCGGTGGTGAGCCCGACCGGTGACGCGGTGTACTTCACCAGCAGCCACCGCGGCCACCAGCCCATCTGGAAGCTCGACCTGGCGTCCGGCTCGGTGGTGAAGCTGACCGCGTCCGGTGCGTACACCGACGTGCGCGTCAGCCCGGACGGTTCGGCGGTGTACGCGCTGCGCAGCGCGTGGGACCACCCGCCGCAGCCCGTGCGGCTGTCGGCGTCCGGTGTGGACCAGGTCTCCACCCCGCTGCCCGCGCCCGGTGCGGTGGCGTCGGTGCCCGGGACGTTGACCGAGGTCGACACGGTCGTCGAGGACGGTCGGACCGTGCGCGCGTGGCTGGTGCTGCCGACCGGCGCGTCGGCCGAACGCCCCGCGCCGCTGCTGCTGTGGGTGCACGGCGGTCCGGTGATGAGCTGGAGCGGGTGGAGCTGGCGCTGGAACCCGTGGCTGATGGCCGCGCGGGGGTACGCGGTGCTGCTGCCCGACCCGGCGCTGTCCACCGGGTACGGGCACGACTTCGTGCGCGCCGGGTGGGGTGCGTGGGGCGGCAAGCCGTACACGGACCTGATGGCGATCACCGACGCGGCCGTGCGGCGGGACGACGTCGACGAGTCGCGGACGGCCGCCATGGGCGGGTCGTTCGGCGGGTATATGGCGAACTGGATCGCCACCCGGACCGACCGGTTCAAGGCGATCGTGACGCACGCTTCGTTGTGGCACCTGGACGCGTTCACCGGGACGACGGACGACTCCTACTACTGGATCCGCGAGATGGGCGACCCGCTCCAGCAGCAGGAGCGGGTGCAGGCGAACTCGCCCCACCTGCGGGCGGCGGACGTCAAGACGCCCATGCTGGTGATCCACGGCGACAAGGACTACCGGGTGCCCATCGGTGAGGGGCAGCGGCTGTTCTTCGACCTGGTGCGACACGGTGTTCCGGCGAAGTTCCTGTACTTCCCGAGCGAGAACCACTGGATCCTGACCCCCGGCAACGCCAAGGTCTGGTACGAGACGGTCTTCGCGTTCCTGGCCGAGCACGTGCTGGACGAGCCCTGGCAGCGGCCGGAACTCCTCTGACACCGCCCTCTGCCGGTCCGCCCGGCGGCCGTTGAAGCCGCCGGGCGACCAGCCGCCGTGGCGGCCGGAGGTCTCCCCACCACCCACCGCCACCGCCCACCCCCAACTCCAGCCAACCCCGCCCGACCGGCGACCGACCGCCCTGCCCACCCCGGGCACACCCGGCCCGGCACCGCATCCCCGCACGCCCGGCACCGTCTGGCCCGCCCGGACCGGCGCGGCACCGCACCCCGGCACTGCCTGGCCCGGCGCGGCATCGCCCAGACCGGCTGGCCCGGCCCACCACGCCCAGGCTCGGACGCCGGACCGACCGCCCAGCCGGTGCACCGGTGCCGGGCCGCGCGAACATCGGGCCGCGCTGGCCGCCGAGCAGGGACGGCAGCCGAGCAGGGTTGGCCCCGAGCCCGGTTGGCGGGCAGGCCCGGTTGGCGGGCAGGCCCGGTTGGCGGGCAGGCCCGGTTGGCGGGCAGGTGAG
>NZ_JBFAAX010000896.1:0-2229 GCF_040639995.1 Actinosynnema sp. NPDC023658
GATGGCGTGGGCGCCGACGCCGACGCTGACCAGCGGCACCCCGGCCAGCAGGACCAGTGCGGCGACCAGCAGCACGGCCCGTGCGCCCGGCAGCCGGCGCGCGGCCGTCACCTGGTCAGCAGCGGCGCGAACGCCTCGTCGACCGCGTCCAGCGTCTTCATCGCGGAGCGGTAGGTGGCCGCCTCGGTGTAGCGCACCGGGAACGTCCGGCCGGCCTTGACCGCGGGCAGTTCCTTCCACAGCGGGGAGTCCAGGACGTACTGGACCCCGGGCGGGACCTTGCCGTCGGCGGCGACGGAGTAGGTGATGGCGTCGGCCTCGGTGAAGGCGGCCGTCAGCTCCTCGATCGACGAATACTCGCTGACGTCCTTGGAGCCGCCGCCCTTGACCTTGACCTGGCCGTAGTAGGTCGCGCCGACGTCCTGCGCGACGTTGGTGCCCCAGGAGCCGTTGAACTCGCGCTGGAAGTTGCCCTTGGCGACCTCGCCGTACGCGCCGACGTGCCCCAGCTTGAGCTGCGGCAGCACGGAGGCGTACTTCTCCTTCAGCCCCTTGGCCTTCTCCTCGTACTCCTCCTGCACGGCGTCGAACTCGGACAGCGCGCCCGCCGCGTCGGCCTGCCTGCGGGACAGGTCGCGCCACGCCGAGGGCAGCGACGGGCCGATGGCCACGACCGGCGCGATGGCCTCCAGGCGCTCGAGGTCGATGTCGGCCAGCACCGGCTTGGGCACGCCGATGACGATCAGGTCCGGCTCGGCCTGCGCGATGGCCTCGTAGTTGGTCTCCGCCGCCGACTCGCCCGCGACCTTGGCCAGCTCCTGGTACTTCTTCAGGTCCTCCGCGCTCATCAGGGGCTCGCCGCGCTTCCACGAGGAGATCCCGACGAGGGGCGCGTCCGCCTCCAGCAGGGCGGGCACGGCGTACCCGGTGGCCACCACCCGCTCGGGCGAGACCGGGATGGTGACGTCGCCGTTGTCGGCGGTGAAGACCCGGGTCGTCGGCCCGGCGGCGGACGTCCCGCCCGTGCCGGTGCTCTCCGCGGAGCCGCAGCCGACGGCGGCGACGAGCGTGAGCGCCAGCGCGGCGGCGAGGCGGGGGGTTCTGGCGATGGACATCGGTGTGCTTCCTCGGGGGATTCCGGTGTTGCGGGGGTCAGTGGTCGTGGTCGTCGTCGAAGTCGGCCACGCCGCGCTTCCAGTAGCCGGTGACGTCGTGGTCCGCCTTGGCCAGGCCGAGCTCGTCGCGCACCCAGCGGCGCAGCGGTTTGATCGAGCCCGCCTCGCCCGCGACCCACGCGTAGAGGCGTTCGCCCTCGGGCACCTCGATCGCGCGCACGGCGTTCGCCAGCAGGTCGACGGTGCCCGCCGGCGCGTCGCCGCGGTGCAGCCAGCGCACCTCGACGCGTTCGGGCGCGGTCAGCCCGATCTCCTCGTCCGCGTTCGCGACCTCGATGAACGCCCAGCCGGCGGCGGTGCGGGGCAGCTCCTCCAGCCACCGGGCGATGGCGGGCAGGGCGGTGAGGTCGCCCGCGAGCAGGTACCGGTCGTAATCGTGCGGCACGATCAGGCCGCCGGGCGGACCGGCGACGTGCACCACCGCACCGGGCTCCACCGACCGCGCCCAGTCCGAGCCCAGGCCTCCGTCGTGCAGGGCGATGTCAAGGTCCAGCTCGCCGGTGGTCGGGTCGTAGCGCCGCACGGTGTACTCGCGCGAGGTCGGGGACGGGCGGGGCCAGCGCAGCACGTTCCCGTCGGGCTCGGGCAGGCGCAGGGTGCCGTCCGGCTCGGGGAACAGGAGCTTGACGTGCTCGTCCGGCGCGTGGGCCTCGAACCCCTCGGTGCCGGGACCGCCCAACGTGACCCGCAGCAGCCCGGAGCCGACCATGGCGGTCCGCACGACCTCGGCCGCGCGGATGCGGATGGGGTAGCCCACCTTCTCCGCGCCGCGGCCCGCGCGGACCTCGGTGATGCGCTCCAGGTGCCGGTCGCGGTGGTCGACGCGGGTCACGCGGACGCCCCGGTGACCAGCTCGGTCCAGCGCTCCAGCCGCGGGTCCTCGGCGAGGTCCGCGAACTCCAGGCCGGTCGCGCCAGCGGCCCGCCAGCGCTCGACCAGGCTCATGACCCGCATCGAGTCGAGGCCGAGGTCCAGCAGGTCGGCGTCCGCGCCGACCTCGGTCGGGTCGAGGCCGAGCAGGTCGGCCCCGTCGGCGCGGACGCGGTGGGCGGTC
>NZ_JBFAAX010000897.1:0-2228 GCF_040639995.1 Actinosynnema sp. NPDC023658
CCGCTCAGGTGGAGATCCGCGTCAGCGGCCTGGACGACCCGAGGCACGTCGGCGTGCCCGGCGCGCAGGCCCCCGCGCTGTCGGCCGTGCGGCCGCGCGAGGACCACCCCGAGTGGGACGTCGCGGTGTGGTTCGACGTGCTGACGTTCCCGACCGCGCCCGGTGCGGCGGCGTTCTACCGCGAGCTGGAGCAGTTCTTCTTCACCCGGTTCGCCGGCGCGCGGGCAGCGACCCGGGCCGAGTGGTCCAAGGGCTGGGCCTACACCGACCAGGCGGCCTGGTCCGACCACACCGTGCTGACCTCCACCGTGCCCGACAGCTACCGGCAGGGCCCGAACCCCACCTGGGACGCCGCGCGGGCCACGCTGAACGCCCACGACCCGCACCGGGTGTTCAGCAACCCGTTCCTGGACGTGCTGCTGCCCTGACGCCGGAGACCCACCGGAGGCCTACCGGAGGAAGTGGTCGAGGGTCAGGGGCAGGTCGCGGACGCGGACACCGGTGGCGTGGTGGGCCGCGTTCGCGATCGCCGCGGCCGTGCCGACGATGCCGATCTCACCGACGCCCTTGGTGCCCATGGGGTTGGTGTGCAGGTCGTGCTCCTCGACCCAGTGCGCCTCCACGTGCGGCACGTCGGCGTTGGTGGCGATGTGGTACTCGGCGAAGTCGTGGTTGACCACGTGGCCGAACCGCTCGTCGAGCACGCTGCGCTCGTGCAGCGCCATGGACAGGCCCATGGTCATGCCGCCGACGAGCTGCGACCGGGCCAGGCGCGGGTTGACCACGCGGCCCACGGCGAAGACACCGAGCAGCCTGGGCACCCGCACCTCGCCGGTGTCGACGCGCACCCGCACCTCGGCGAACTGGGCGCCGAACGCGTGCATCGCGTACTCGTCGCCCGACTCGTCCTCCGGCATCCCCGCGCTCGCCTCGTCACCCTCGGCGGGGTCGCCGCCGAACTCCCGGCGGAACGCCTCGGCCGCGGCCACCACGGTCGAGCCCCACGACGTGATGCCGGACGAGCCGCCCGCCACCGACGCCTTCGGCAGCGTCGTGTCACCGATCAGCACCTCCACGTCGGCGAAGTCGACGCCCAGCGCGTCGGCGGCGACCTGCGCCAGCGACGTCCACGTGCCGGTGCCGAGGTCGGCGGCCCCGATCGAGACCAGGTAGCGGCCCGGGGCGGTGCAGCGGATCCTGGCCACCGAGCCCGGCGTCCGGTTCACCGGGTACGTCGACGCCGCCACGCCGGTGCCCACCAGCCACCCCGACTCCTCCCGGGCGCGCGGCGCCGGGTCGCGGTGCTCCCAGCCGAACCGGCGCGCACCCTCGCGCAGGCACGCCACCAGGTTGCGGCTGGAGAACGGCTTGCCCGACTCCGGCTCCACGTCGGGCTCGTTGCGGACGCGGAACTCCACCGGGTCGATCCCGCAGGCGAACGCCAGCTCGTCCACCGCCACCTCCGGCCCGAACATGCCGGGGCACTCGCCGGGCGCGCGCATCCACGACGGCACCGGCACGTCCAGCGCGGCCAGCCGGTGCGTGGTGCCGCGGTTCGGCGCGGCGTACATGGTGCGGCTGGGCACCGCGGTCTGCTCGGCGAACTCCTTGACCCGGGAGGTCTGGGAGATCGCGTCGACCGCGACGACGGCCAGCCGCCCGTCCGCGTCGCAGCCCAGCCGGACCCGCTGGACCGTGGGCGTGCGGTAGCCGACGAGGGAGAACATCTGGTGCCGGGTGAGCGCGAGCTCCACCGGCGTGCCGGGCACCTCCCGCGCCGCCATCGCCGCGATGACGGTGTGCACGTGGGGCGTGCCCTTCGAGCCGAAGGCGCCGCCGACGTGCGGCGAGATGACGTGCACCCGCTCCGGCGCCAACCCCAGCACCTCCGCCGCCGACTCCCGCGTGGCGTGCACGCCCTGCGTCGACTCGTACAGCGCGAGGTCGCCGTCCAACCACAGGGCCTTGGTGGTGTGCGGCTCCATCGGGTTGTTGTTGTACCAGGCCGTGGTGTAGGTCTGGTCGAGCGTGAACGGCGAGTGCGCGAGCCCCGCGCCGACGTCACCCCGCGCGGTGTCGGTGTCCGAACCGCCGTTGACCCGCTCCGGCGCGTACAGGTCGTCGCGGTCGGCGCTCAGGCGCACGTCGTGCGGGAGTCGGTCGACCTCGACGCGGACCAGCGCCGCCGCGTGGGCCGCGACCTCGCGCGTGCGCGCGATCACCGCCGC
>NZ_JBFAAX010000898.1:0-2226 GCF_040639995.1 Actinosynnema sp. NPDC023658
CGCGGCCGTGATCCTGGCAGTCGGCCAGCTCTACCTGACCGTGCCGCTGCTGCCCGGCGTGGCCGAGCGCTACGGCGTCCCCCTCTCCGCCGCCGGGCCAGGCCGACGACGGACCGGTCCGCCTGGAACTGGGCGAAGGACTGCTCCAGGATCTCGCGGGCCGAGGCCGCGCCGAGCTGGTTCACCAGGTTGACGGCCATGTTGTAGCCGGGGCGGAACGACGACCGCAGCGGGTAGGTGCGGGTGGAGGCGAGGCCGCCGACGGCCTTCGGGTCGACGCCCGGCTGCCACACCACGACGGCGTGGCCCTCCACGTCGATGCCGCGGCGCCCGGCACGGCCGGTGAGCTGCGTGTACTCGCCGGGCGTGAGGTCGACGTGGGCTTCGCCGTTGTACTTGACCAGCTTCTCCAGCACGACCGTGCGCGCGGGCATGTTGATGCCCAGGGCGAGGGTCTCGGTCGCGAACACGACCTTCACCAGGCCGCGGACGAACAGCTCCTCGACGGTTTCCTTGAACGCGGGCAGGAGGCCGGCGTGGTGGCTGGCGATGCCGCGTTCCAGCGCCTCGCGCCACTCCCAGTAGCCCAGCACCATCAGGTCGCCCTGCGGGAGGTCCTTGGTCTTGGCGTCGATGACCTCGCGGATCTCCTCGACCTCGTCGGCGGAGTTGAGCCGCAGGCCGGCGCGCACGCACTGGGTCACCGCCGCGTCGCAGCCCGCGCGGCTGAACACGAAGTCGATGGCGGGCAGCAGGCCCGCGCCGTCGAGCCGTTGCACGATGTCGACCCGGGACGGCGGTTTGAAGCCCGACCCGCGGGGTGGCCGGCCGCGGTCCTTGTTGTTGCGGTTGCGGCTCCACGGCACGTGGAAGCGGGACAGGTCGTCGGTGTGGCGCAGCAGCTGCGGGTTGATGCGGGCGTGCCCGTCGGGGCCGTCGCCCGCGAACAGGTCGAGCATCCGGCCGCCGGCGAGCATGTGCTGCCACAGCGGCACGGGCCGGTGCTCGTCGACGACGACCGTCGTGTCGCCCCGGACCTCGACCAGCCACTCACCGAACTCCTCGGCGTTGCTGACGGTGGCGGACAGGCCGACCAGCCGCACCGACTCGGGCAGGTGGAGGATCACCTCCTCCCACACCGGGCCGCGGAACCGGTCGGCCAGGTAGTGGATCTCGTCCATCACCACGTAGGCGAGGGTGGTGAGGGTGGAGGAGCCCGCGTACAGCATGTTGCGCAGCACCTCGGTGGTCATGACGACGATCGGCGCGTCGCCGTTGACCGAGGTGTCGCCGGTCAGCAGGCCGACCTTCTTCGCGCCGTAGCGGGCGACGAGGTCGGCGTACTTCTGGTTGGACAGCGCCTTGATCGGAGTCGTGTAGAAGCACTTGCTGCCCTCGGACAGGGCGAGGTGCACGGCGAACTCCCCGACGACGGTCTTGCCCGCGCCGGTGGGCGCGCAGACCAGCACCCCGTGCCCGTCCTCCAGCGCTTCGCAGGCGCGTTGCTGGAACGGGTCGAGGTCGAACGAGATGACCCCGAGGAAGTCTGCGAGCTTGGGCCGGGAGGAGCGTCGGCGGAAGTCCGCGTACGAGTCGGCCGGGGACCGCGAAGTGCTTGACACCTGTCCAGGCTGTCATATGACACCGACAAAATCGCTTCAGATCCGCAGCGAACCCCGGACCAGCTCTTTTAGTCAACACTGAAGCTACAGAGCACATAATCGTTGACCATGCGGCACACTCGTGGGCCATGGAGGCGATTCCGCTGGCGGAGGGCGACCTCCGGTGGGTGTTCCCGGACCTGGTCGCCGTGGAACCGGTGCTGGACGTGCTGCGGTTGGCCGCCGCGCGGGTGGAGCGCCTGGCCGGACACCTGGGCAGACCGGGCGCGGGCCTGGTGTTCGACCACCTGCCGGGCGCCCCCTACGCGGGGTTGTCGGCGCTGGCCGAGGTGGAGGAGGTGTCGTTCCACGTGCACGTGTCGTTGCCCCGCGACCCGCACCGCAACGTGGTCGCACCGCCGCCGCCGTGGCTGGTGGAGGGCGAGATCTCCGTGCGCTGCGACGCGATCCGGGACTGCGGCAGGCACGAGATCGAGACCGTCGAGTCGGCGCACGACACGCCGTTGGAGGCGGCGAACGGGGTGCTGGACGTCGCCGGGTGGCTGTTCCGGCGGGGCACGACGGAGGCGCGCGCCTCCTGGCGCAAGCGGGACGTGCTCAGCCG
>NZ_JBFAAX010000899.1:0-1471 GCF_040639995.1 Actinosynnema sp. NPDC023658
GTGACCTTGTGCCCGAGCCGCAGCGTGCCACCGCGTTCGACGGTGTAGGTCATGGTCTGGTCGAACCACGCGCCGGTGACGTCCGGTGCGGCCACCCGGCTGTCCACGACGACGCGCACACCGGTGTCGGCCGGTTCCACGCGGACGCCGGTGACGGTGGTGGCGAGCCGGTCCAGCCCGACCCGGCGCCAGTCCTCGCCCTCCGCGTTGCCCCACTTGAACGTCTCGTTGCTGATCGGCGCGCGCCACGCGTCGAGCTTCGGTCCGCCGGCGAGCAGTTCGCGGTCGCGGACCTTGATCGACGACAGCATGCCGGTCTTCTTGTCCACCGTGTAGTTCACGCCCTGGGCCGCCGCGGTGACCGCGCCGGTGTCGTCGGTCGTGACGGTCGCCCGGCCGCCCGCAGGCGCCTCGGTGAGGCCCGGGACCTTCGTGCCGCCCAACGGGAACTGGTCGTGCGCCTGCACGTGCCCGGCCGGGATCATCGGTCGTGCCGCCGTGGTGACCGCCTCGACGGTGAGGAACCGCTCGCGGTCGGCCGGGTTCGGGGGCGCGGGGATCCGGATGGTGCCGGTCGAGTTCGCCGCCACGCGCAGCGGCTGCCGCCCGCTCGTCACGACCCGCGAGCCCTCGGTGACCTCCCACCGCAGGTCCAGTTCGTCGGTGCCGCTGAACTGGCGTTCGTTGAGCACCGACAGCACGCCGTCGGCGTAGCGGAACCGCAGTGGTTGCTGCGCCCACGCCATCTGCGCGGTCTCGGGCTGGGCGTGGCGGTCCGGGCTGATCAGGCCGTCGAGGCCGGACAGGCTGGAGCCGTAGGACAGGTGCGTGCCGTGCTCCTCGACGCGGTCGAAGTCCAGCGCCAGCACCGCGCCGCCGACGGGCTCGGCCGCGTTCAGCTCGGCCGGGGTCAGGGACCGGTCGTAGATCCGGACGTCGTCCACCGTGCCGTGGGCCATCCGCCCGACGTTGGACGGGTCGTTCCAGGACGTCTCGAAGTCGCGCCCGATGTTCACCTCGGCCGACGACGGGTCGATCGCCCCGGTGAACGGCTTGCTCGCCACCTCGCGGCCGTCGATGTAGAGGCGCAGCGCGGTCCCGTCGTAGGTGCCGCTGACCCGGTGCCAGTTGCCGTAGAAGTCGGCGGGCACGGTGGCCTGCACGGCCTGCCAGGTGCCGCTGTGGATGAAGAACTCCAGCGACGTCCTGGTCTTCATCTTCAGCGCGTACTGGTGGTCGCCCTTGCCGACGATGCGGAAGTCACCGCTCCACTCGGCGGGCTTGACCCACGCGTCCAGGGTGACCGCCGTGCCGGTGATGTCGAGCTTGCGGTCGCGGTAGACCTCCACGAAGTCGTCCAGCCCGGACAGGTACAGCGCCTTGCCGCGGTGCCCGTCGACCAGTTCGGGCGCTCCGGTGATGTGCGCGGAGATGTCGTTGCCGGACGAGTCGGGCAGGATGCGGACCTCCT
>NZ_JBFAAX010000899.1:1481-2226 GCF_040639995.1 Actinosynnema sp. NPDC023658
GCCCAGTCCCAGATGAAACCGCCCTGGGTGGCCGGGTTGGCCCGGATCGTGTCCCAGAACTCGCGGAAGTTGCCCAGGCTGTTGCCCATCGCGTGCGCGTACTCACCGAAGATCAGCGGCTTCGTGGTGGTCTTCGCCTGCTCCTCGAACCGCTCCGGCGACGGGTAGCGCGGGCCCCACACGTCGGCGAACGGGGCGTCGCCGTCGGGGTTGTTGGACTGGTGGTACTTGGGCCGGGTCGGCTCGTTGGCCTCCAGCCACTCGGCCATGGCGAAGTGGTGCGCGCCGAGGCCGGCCTCGTTGCCGGTGTCCCACATGAGCACGCTCGGGTGGTTCTTGTCGCGCTCGACCATGGCGGTGAAGCGGTCGAGGAACGCCGCGCGCCACTCGGGCTGGTTCGCCTGGCACCAGGTGGCGCAGTTCTCGTGGTCGTGGGTCTCGATGTCGACCTCGTCGTCGATCCACAGGCCGTGCCGGTCGGCCAGCTCGTAGAAGTACGGGTCGGACGGGTAGTGCGAGGTGCGCACCGCGTTGACGTTGAGCTGCTCCATGAGCGCCACGTCCCGCTCCTGCGCCGCCCGCGGCACGTGCCGGCCGTGGTCGGGGTCGGTCTCGGCGCGGTTCACGCCCTTGAACAGGGTGCGCTTGCCGTTGACGAGGAGCTGCTTGTCGCGGATCTCGATCTCGCGGAAACCGGTGGTCTCGCTGGTGATGTGGGTGGTGCGGCCGTCCGGCCCGGTCAGGG
>NZ_JBFAAX010000900.1:0-2226 GCF_040639995.1 Actinosynnema sp. NPDC023658
GTGCGGATGCGGGTCTCTCGACGGTCGTTGACGGCAACGGCGCTGGTGGGCGCGCTGCTCGGTGCGCTGGTCGTGGTCGGACCGCCGGTGGCGGACGCCGCGTCGCAGCCCTACCTGGTCGGGCGGGGCATCTCCGACGTCACCGGTCCCGCCGCCGAGAACGGGATGATGGGCTACTCGTCGTTCGACCAGAAGACGACCGGCATCCACCAGCGCCAGCGCTCCCGCGCGTACGTGGTGGTCGACCAGGCCACCGGCAAGCGCGTCGCGTACGTCAACGCCGACCTGGCGATGATGTTCCGGGCGGTGCAGGAGGGGGTGCTGGCCAAGCTCCAGGCCCGCTACGGCTCGCTCTACACCCGCGAGAACGTGCTGCTGTCCGCCACGCACACGCACTCGGGCCCCGGCGGCTTCTCGCACAACCTCGCCTACAACCTCTCGATCCTCGGCATGCAGCCGCAGGCGCTGGCCGCGATCACCGACGGCATCGCGGAGTCGGTCGTGCGGGCGCACGAGGACCTCAAGCCCGGCGACCTCTCCCTCGGGCGCGGCCAACTGACCGACGCCAGCGTGAACCGCTCGCGGGTCGCGTTCGAGCGCAACCCCGCGGCGGACAGGGCGAACTTCCCGAACGCCATCGACCCGTCGATGACCGTGCTGCGGTTCCGGCAGAACGGCGCGGACGTCGGCGCGATCAGCTGGTTCGCCACCCACAACACGTCGATGACGAACAAGAACACGCTGATCAGCCCGGACAACAAGGGCTACGCGTCCTACCAGTGGGAGCACGACGACCGGGGCGTGCGGTACCTGGAGGACCGGCCCGGGTTCGTCGCCGCGTTCCCCAACACCAACGCGGGCGACATGTCGCCGAACCTCAACCTGCGCCCCGGCTCCGGGCCCACCGAGGACGAGGTGGAGAACACCCGGATCATCGGTGAGCGGCAGAACCGCAAGGCCCAGCAGGTGTTCGCCGGTCCGCAGACGCCGGTGACCGGGGGAGTGGACTACCGGATGCGGTTCGTGGACATGTCCGCGGTGACCGTCGACGGCCGGTACACCACCGACGGGCGACCCGGCACGACGTGCCCCGGCGTGGTCGGCGCGTCCACCATGGCGGGCAGCGTGGAGGACGGCCCGGCGATCCCCGGGTTCAGCGAGGGCATGACCAGCCCGTGGAAGGCGCTGTTCGAGCCGCTGAACGTCGAGGTGCCGCAGTGGCTGCGCGACTGCCAGTACCCGAAGGCGTCGCTGGTGCCCACCGGCCTGGTGCAGGCCACGCCGAACGTCCTGCCGCTCCAGGTCGTGCGGATCGGGCCGCTGCACCTGGTCGCCGTGCCCGGTGAGGTCACCATCGTGGCGGGGTTGCGGATCCGGCGCGCGGTGGCCGCCGAGGCGGGCGTGCCGCTGGAGGACGTGCTCGTGCAGGGCTACGCCAACGACTACAGCCAGTACATCACCACCCCGGAGGAGTACGACCTCCAGCAGTACGAGGGCGGCTCCACGTTGTTCGGCCGCAACACCCTGCCCGCCTACCAGCAGGAGTTCGCCAAGCTCGCCGCGTCCCTGCGCGCAGGCACACCGCTCGCGCCCGGCCCGACACCGGGGAAGCCGCCGTTCACCGAGATCAACCTCCAGACCGGGGTGGTGTTCGACGACAAGGCGCCGTGGCAGTCCTTCGGGCAGGTGCTCACCCAACCCGCCGCCGGCTACGCGCGCGGCCAGACCGCCACGGCGGTGTTCGTCACCGGCCACCCGAAGAACGACCTGCACCGCAACGGCACGTTCCTGGAGGTCCAGCGCCTGGTGGACGGCCGGTGGACCCGGCACGCCGACGACGGCGACTGGTCCACCCGCTACCGCTGGCAGCGCGAGGGCGTGGCGAACTCCCACGCCACGATCACCTGGACGATCCCGGCCGACACCCCGGCGGGCACGTACCGCATCGTGCACCACGGCGACTGGAAGAGCGGCTGGACCGGCGCGATCACCCCGTTCACCGGGGCGAGCAGGCAGTTCACCGTGGGCTAACCCTCGCGGTCCAGCGGGCCCCAGCTGGTGGCGGCGTGCTCGTCGACGAGCTTCTCGCACTCGGTCAGCGCGTCGTCCGCGATCCACCCGATCGGGTGGCGACACTCCACCAGGGGCTCGTTGTCGGGTCCGCGACCGACCTCGACCCCCTCCAAGACCCACGGTCGCGTGCCCGGTCCGCGGCGTTCGCGCAGG
>NZ_JBFAAX010000901.1:0-2222 GCF_040639995.1 Actinosynnema sp. NPDC023658
GTCCACCAGCGAGCCTAAGAGGAGAGACGTGAGCATCGTTCAGGAGTGACGACTTCCGGTTGTCGGCCGCCCCGGCCGGTGCGCCGCTCGTCAGTGGACGCCGCTCAACAACCGGCGGATGGGCCGCGACGCCAGGGCCAGCAGGACGCCGAACACCACGGCCGCCCCGCCGATCGCGGTGAAGTAGGCCGTCTCGTGGTCGGCGCTGTAGTACTTGGCCAGGGAACCGGCGGTGGCCGTGCCGAGCGCGATCGAGAGGAAGTTGAGCGCCACCATCTGCGTGTGGAAGACCTTGGGCGCCAGCTTCGTCGACAACGACAGCCCGACCGGCGACAGCAGCAGCTCCGCGAGGCTGAACACCAGCAGGATCACCACCAGCATCAGCAGCGGCGTGCTGTTGGCGGCGCCACCGGCCGTCGGCAGGAACAGCAGGAAGGCCACGCCCATCAGCAGCGTGCCGAGGGCGAACTTCACCGGCGAGGACGGTTGGCGCGGACCGAGCCTGGTCCACAGCGCCGCGAACACCCCGGCCAGCAGGATGACGAACACCGGGTTGATCGAGTTCGCCCACGCCACCGGCATCTCCCAGCCGAAGAACGTGCGGTCGACCCGCTGGTCGACGTAGATCGCCACCACGGTGAACTGCTGCTGGAAGAGCGCGAAGAAGACGAAGCTGGCCAGGAACATGGGGATGAACGCGAGCACCCGCCGGCGTTCGACCCGGGTGATCCTCTTGCTGGACAGGATGACGGCGAAGTAGACGATCGCGGCCAGCACGATGACGATGATCGTCACGTTGGCGAGGTTGGCCGGGCGGATCACCCCGGTCAGCACCAGGACCACCACGAGCGCGACGGCCAGTGCCGCGAGGCCCGCGACCACCGCGCGCCGGGAGGCCGGGAGCGGGTTGGGCACGACGTTCACCTCGGGGCCGAACTTCCGCCTGCCGAACCAGTACTGGGTCAGGCCCGCGGCCATGCCGATGGCGGCCAGCCCGAAGCCGTAGTGGAAGCCCAGCTCCTGCTGCGCCAGGCCGGTGAGCAGCGGCCCCACGAACGCCCCGAGGTTGACGCCCAGGTAGAACAGCGAGAAGCCGGCGTCACGGCGCTCGTCGTCCTCCGCGTAGAGCGAACCGACCAGCGCGGTGGCGTTGGCCTTCAGCCCGCCGCTGCCCAGCGCGACCGCCGCCAGGCCGACGCCCACCCCGACGAACCCGGGCAGCAGCGCCAGGGCGATGTGGCCGAGCATGATCAGCACCGCGCTGGCGAACAGCACCCGCTCCGACCCGACGAGCCGGTCCGCCACCCACGCGCCGACGATCGTGGACAGGTAGACCAGCCCGCCGTAGGCGCCGACGATGCTGGCCGCGGTCGCCTCCGGCAACCCGAGACCGCCTTCGGCGGCGGTGTAGTACAGGTAGATCGTGAGGATGCCTTGCATCCCGTAGAAGGAGAACCGCTCCCACATCTCGACGCCGAACAGGTGCGCCAGTGCGCGTGGGTGACCGAAGAAACCCCTGCTCCGATCCCGCTCCACCGTCGTGCTCATGGA
Source organism: Actinosynnema sp. NPDC023658 (assembly GCF_040639995.1). Taxonomy (NCBI): domain Bacteria; kingdom Bacillati; phylum Actinomycetota; class Actinomycetes; order Pseudonocardiales; family Pseudonocardiaceae; genus Actinosynnema; species Actinosynnema sp. NPDC023658. The sequence goes on from NZ_JBFAAX010000901.1 coordinate 1,552, forward strand.
TCGCCCTCCCTCTCCGCTGCGTCCCCACGCCTCACCGTGGCCCCACCGGCGGTCCCCCGCAGGGCGGCACCGGGAGCGGGACGGATCCCGGGGACGCAGGTGGGTGCGAAACGTCCACGTCCGGCGGCTACCCGGTGGCCACCCACCGGAACGGCAACGTCACTCGATCGGCGCAAGCCGGCACACGTCACCCGGTCGAGCGAGCTTCGGGCCGACGCGACGGCGGCAGGAGTCGATGTCGTCAGGAAGAGACGGGGGCAGGAAGCGACGCCGTCCCCGTCCGGGAGCCGGGTGCGGTCGGCGGTGGACCGGCCGGGGCGGCGGCGGGAATCACGTCGACCTGCCCTCGTCGAGGGCTCCGGTGGTCGACGATGTCGGTCATGAGCGGGCGGTCGTTGCAAGTCAGCCGGGCGGTGTCGGGGCGTGCCCGCGGGCCCCTGGTGTGGCGGTGGTCGGCGGCGGCGTGCCTGGTCGCCGCCGCGGTGAGCCTGGCGCCCGGCTGGTGGGGGCACGTGGCGTCGTCGGCGGCGCGGCACGTCGGCCGGTTCTGGCCGGCGGTGGTCCTGGTGCTGGTGGCCGGGGCGTTGGTGGTGGGCGGTCGGGGGTGCTCATCGGTGTGGTCGCGTTCTTCCCGGTAGTGGCGGGTCAGGCGGTGGTGTCGGGGTTGTCGG
>NZ_JBFAAX010000902.1:0-2218 GCF_040639995.1 Actinosynnema sp. NPDC023658
CTCATCGCGACGATGGTGACGTGGCGGTGGTTCGGCTACACCACGCTGCTCTACCTCGCGTCGCTGCAGTCGGTGCCGCGGGCGGTGTTCGAGGCCGCGGCCATCGACGGCGCGGGGCCGTGGCAGCGCTTCCGGCACATCACCATCCCCTCGCTGCGACCGGTGATCATCTTCACCGTGGTCACGTCCACCATCGGCGGCTTGCAGGTCTTCACCGAGCCGCTGCTGATCGGCTCGGGGCTGACCTGCGGCCCGGTGCGCCAGTGCCAGACGTTGACGCTCTTCCTGTACGAGCAGGGCTTCGGGCAGTTCAAGTTCGGCTACGGCTCTGCGATCGGGGTCGCCCTGTTCGTCATGGTCGTGGTGATCGCCGCGATCAACTACGTGCTGTCCACCCGGATCAAGGCGGACCGATGACGACCACCGCGCCGCACCGGCGGCACCTCGGCCGGGTCCGCTGGTGGACCTACTCCCTGCTCGTCCTCGCCGCCGTGATCTGCCTGTTCCCGCTGTACTGGATGTTCATCATCGCCACGACCGACACCGCGGCCGCGACGAAGATGCCGCCCGAGGTCGTGCCCGGCGGGAACTTCTTCCACCTGCTGGGCCTGGTCCTGGACACGGTGCCGTTCGTGCAGTCGCTGCTCAACAGCCTCGCCGTGGCCACCTCGATCGGCGTCGGCCAGGCGGTGCTGTGCTCGCTGGCCGGGTTCGCCTTCGCCAAGCTGCGCTTCCGCGGCCGGAACACCCTGTTCCTGGTCGTGGTCCTGACGATGACGGTGCCCACGCAGCTCTCGGTCATCCCGCAGTACCTGATCATGTCCGAGCTGGGCTGGGTGGACACCCTCCAGGCGTTGATCGTGCCCGGTCTGGCGAGCGCGTTCGGGATCTTCTGGATGCGCCAGCACATCACGGCCACGATCAGCGACGAGCTGATGCAGGCCGCCCGCATCGACGGCGCGAGCACCTGGCAGGTGTTCTGGCGCATCGCGTTCCCGATCGTGCGCCCGGCCGCGTTCGTGCTCGGCCTGTTCGGGTTCATCACCGCCTGGAACGACTTCCTGTGGCCGTTCATCGTGCTCAAGTCGCCCGAGCGCTACACCGCCCAGATCGCCATCAAGGCGCTGCAGAACAGCCTCGACATCGACCTCGGCCTGGCCATGTCCGGCTCGTTCCTGGCCACGATCCCCCTCGTCGTCCTGTTCGTCCTGGTGGGGCGGCGCATGGTCGCCGGCATCCTCGACGGCGCCTTCAAGGGCTGACACCCCCCACGACTTCCCGGAGCGAAGGAAACCCGTGCACGCGGAATCACCGCAACCACCCGCGACCGGCCGGTACTACGACAACCCCGTCATCCCCGGGTTCCACCCCGACCCCAGCGTGTGCCGGGTCGGTGAGGACTACTACCTGGTGTGCTCCAGCTTCGAGTACTTCCCGGGGGTGCCGCTGTTCCACAGCCGGGACCTGGTGCACTGGCGGCAGATCGGCAACGTCCTGGACCGGCCCGCGCAGCTCCCGCTGCCGGCCGACGCCATGGCCTCCGACGGCATCTACGCACCCACGATCCGGCACCACGACGGCCGGTTCTGGATGATCACCACGAACGTCTCGCACGGCGGCAACTTCGTCGTCACCGCCGAGCGCCCCGAAGGCCCGTGGTCGGACCCGGTGTGGATCGACCTGCCCGGCATCGACCCCGACCTGGCCTGGGACGACGACGGCAACTGCTGGGCGGCCTTCGCCGGCGCCCACGGGCCGAGCTTCTCCGGCGTGCAGGTCGCCCGCGTCGACCCCGAGGCGGGCAAGGTGCTGGAGGGGCCGTTCCCCGCCTGGGCCGGCACCGGCCTGCAGTGGCCCGAGGCGCCCCACCTGTACCGCATCGGGGAGTGGTGGTACCTGATGATCGCGGAGGGCGGCACCGAACGCGGTCACACCGTGGCCATGGCGCGTGCCCGCTCGCCGCGGGGGCCGTGGGAGTCGGCGCCGGCCAACCCGGTCCTGTCGCACCGCAGCACGGCCCACCCGATCCAGAGCACCGGCCACGCCGACCTCGTCACCACCCCGGACGGCGAGTGGTGGATGGTGCTGCTGGCCACCCGCCCGGTCGGGTACAGCCCCAAGTTCCACGTGCTGGGCCGGGAAACCTTCCTCACCCCCGTGCGGTGGGAGGACGGCTGGCCGCAGGTCGGGCCCGTCCGGTTGCGGGAGCAGGCGCCGG
>NZ_JBFAAX010000903.1:0-2212 GCF_040639995.1 Actinosynnema sp. NPDC023658
CCCGCACCGGCCGGCTACCGCTGGGTGATGTCGGAGGGCGAGTAGAAGCAGTTCGTGCCGTCCGCGCCCTCACCGATCTTCGTCGGCTCCGACCCCTTCGGCACGCCCTTGTACTTCACGCAGATCGACGTCGACCCGTACACCGTGATCCGCGAGAACCGCGCCGTGTCACCCCAGTTGGTGTTGATCCCCGCCAACGTCGAGGTCGACCGCGCCGTCACCCCGTCCATCACCACGTGCCGCTGGTAGGACGTCGAGCAGTTCCCGCACGCCCGGTACAGCTTCCCCGCGCTGTGCACCTGGAAGTTGCGGATCGTCACCGTCCCCGCACCGTTGTGCTGGAACACCTTGTCCGACGCCGACTTCGCCCCACCACCGTCCACCAGGTACGTCGCCGACGAACTCGACGACAGGAACGTCGCCGCGTCCTCGCCCACGTCGTTCCACCACACGTTGCGGATCGTGCACGACCCCAGGCAGTGGATCCCGTCACCCGCCGGCGCGTCCAGGATCACGTTCTCGATCGTCCCCCCGTTCGCCACCTCGAACATCGGGTCCTGACTCTCACCCTGACCACCGTCACCCACGCCGTAGTACCGCTTCATCCCACCGTTGAAGTACGAACCCACCGCCTTGGTCGTGGTCTGGTGCACACTCCCGGTGTCCGTCGGCCACGGACCATCACCGACACCGCCACCACCCGTGCTCGTCGTGGTGGTCGTCGTCCGACTGGTTGTGGTGGACGTCGAGGTCGAGGTCGACGTCGACGTGCTGCCGGGCGAGCCGGTGCACGTCACGCCGTTCACCTTGAACGAGCTCGGCGCCGGGTTCGAGCCGGACCACGAGCCGTTGAAGCCGGGCGTCACGGACGCGCCGGTGCCGAGGGAACCGTTCCAACTGGTATTCCGCACGGTCACCGTGCTGCCCGACTGGGTGAAGTCACCGCCCCACATCTGGTCGACGTGCTGACCGGCGGTGAACGTCCACTCCAACGTCCAGGTCGACAACGCGTCACCCAGGTTGGTGAGCGTGACGTTCGCGCCGAAGCCGCCGCTCCACTGGTTCGTCACGGTGTAGTCGACGCGGCAGCCCACGGCCGCGTAGGCGGTCTGACCGCCCGCCACCACCATCGCCGCGGCCATCGCCGCCACCGAGGTCGCGGCGGTGATCGCCGCGAGCCGCCCGGTGAGTTTCCTCTTGCGCGTGCCAGTGCGCAGATCCATGCGTCGCCTCCTTGCGAGCAGGAATGGTCGAACAGTTCTGGGAGCGCTCCCAAAAACCCTAACCCCGCCACGCGCGAATCGACAGAATGTTCATCGACGTGAATTCGGCCGGCGTCGGTTATCGTTTCGACTCATTCGACGAAAGGCGTCGAACAACAGCCGGGAGGGAACCCGCCGCATGTCGAACCGGCCACCGATCGCCGTCACCGGCGCCACCGGGAACATCGGCGGACGCGTCGCCCGCCGCCTCTCCGACGCCGGGCACGCCCAGCTGCTGCTGGTCCGCGACCCCTCCCGCGCGCGCGGGCTGCCCGGCGCGACGGCGACCCGGGCGGAGTTCGCGGACCGCGACGCCGTCCGCCGGGCGCTCGACGGGCTGCCGGTGGTGCTCATGGTGTCGGCGTCGGAGTCCGCGGACCGCCTGGACCACCACCGCGCCTTCGTCGACGCGGCGGCGGACGCGGGCGTCGGGCACCTGGTGTACACCTCGTTCGTGGGTGCGGCGCCGGACGCCACGTTCACGCTCGTGCGCGACCACTGGGCCACCGAGCAGCACATCCGCGCGAGCGGCCTGCGGTTCACGTTCCTGCGCGACAACCTCTACGCCGACTTCCTGCCCGGCATGGTCGGCGGGGACGGCGTGCTGCGCGGCCCCGCGGGCGACGGTCGGGCGGCCGTCGTGGCGCAGGACGACATCGCGGACGCGGCCACCGCGGTCCTCACCGACCCGGAGGCCCACGCCGGCCGCACGTACGACCTGACCGGCCCGGAGGCGCTGACGTTCCACGAGATCGCCGCCGTGCTGTCCGACGCCACCGGCCGGACGGTCACCTACCACCCGGAGACCGTCGAGGAGGCCTACCGCTCCCGCGCTGCCTACCACGCGCCGGACTGGCAGGTCGACGCCTGGGTGTCCACCTACACGGCCATCGCCGCCGGGGAGCTGGCGCACGTCAGCGACGCCGTCCCGACGTTGACCGGGCACCCGG
>NZ_JBFAAX010000904.1:0-2211 GCF_040639995.1 Actinosynnema sp. NPDC023658
CTTGGTGCGCAGGTCGTGCCGGGTGAACAGGTCGCGCCAACCGTAGCGGTGCACCAGTGCCACCGCGAACACCAGGACGATCAGCACCCCGTTCGGCCGCGTCAACGTCGCCAGCGCGCCGAGGACACCCGCGAGCAGCCAGCGCTCCCGGCGCACCAGCAGGAACACCGCCAGTGTCAACGGCACGAACAGCGCCTCGGCGTACCCGGCCGCGAAGGTGACCGAGAACGGGCTGAACGCCAGGAAGAACGCCGACCACCGGGCGGTGCGGTCACCGAACTGCTCCGCGACCAGCTCGTAGAGCAACCACAGGGCGACCACCGCGAGCACGCCGGCCAGCACGAGGCCGACGTAGTAGGCGTGCCAGTACGTCCGTCCGAACGGGACGGACAACCACCCGAGCAGCTTCGGCCACAGCGGGAAGAAGACCACGGCCTCCGGGAACTCGGTGCGCACGCCGTCCGGCGGCCGGACCACCGGCATCCTCGGGTCCCAGTAGCCGTGGGAGGCGATCTGGAGGTAGTAGCCCATGTCGAAACGGCCCCACCTCTTCGAGCACTCGCGCAGCTGCGACAGGCACTGGAAACCACCGGGGCCGCGTTCACCGACCGAGACGACCGTGATCACCACCATGGCCAGCCGGCTGAGCAGGAAGATCCACAGGGCTTCGCGCCACGCGGTCCACGGGTGCGCGCCCCTCCCGGTCGCGGAGGAGTCCCCCGGTGAGGTGAGCGTGCTGGTCGACACCTGTCCGAGCACTGGAGTCCGCCCCCGTGTGGCCATCGATGAAGTCGCTCCGCCGAGAAGCGGATAGGCCGGAGTTCCTACCAGCGGACGTCAGCGCGAAAGGGTTGCCTCACCCCGCTTTCACTCAATCGGGTTGACTATTCCACACGACCTGCACCACAGAAATGCGAATTCCATTCCCCTCGGACACGGGTCACGGACGGGGCGGCGTCACCCCGTCGGCGCGAGTCGTCCTACGCGGTCCGGCTCACGGGGTGGCGATCTCCAGCACCACCTGGCCGTAGAGGGCGGACAGCGTGCCGAGGCCCAGGTTGCACAGCAGGATGTTCTGGCTCGGGTAGACGATGGTGTGCACGAAGGTCGCCCCCGTGAACACCCCCGAGGTGACCGTGCCGGTGGTGACGACGGTCAGCGTGAGGCCGCTCATGTTCGACACGTTGTTGCCGGACAGGGTCGACGTCTGCCCGTTGTTCCAGGTGATCGGGATGGTGATCGCGTTCGCGCCGAGCAGGCTCACGCAGGTCGCGCCCGCCGCGGTGCCGGTGGCGCCCGAGTGGCCGGAGGTGATGTCCGGGTGCGTGGCCGAGACGCACGGGCCGTACTGCCGGGACACCGTGAGCGTCTCGGTCTGCGGCGAGTTCGTCGCGGGCGGGTCGAACAGCAGGCTCGCGCTGCTGGGCGGGGTGCACGTGAGGTCCAGCCCGGCGGCGGCCGCGGTGCCGGTCGTGGCGAACGGGACGAGCGCGAGAACGATCGACAGTGCGGCGAGGGCGGAGACGACGCGGGACATGGCGGTTTCCCCTTTCCCGAACACGAATACCGCGAAATGCGGATCCGGCGGTTGTCGGTATTCCTTCATCGCGCCCCACCGGACTTCGTTACGGCTCCGCGCCGCGCGGTCGGAGGGGGTGGACCGCGGGTCGGCCGGAGATTCTTCCGGGGGCCGTGTCGATCCGCGGGCCGTCCGTTCGACCTGTGGTGCGAGGGTCGAGAGGCGACCCCGCCGGACGAGGAGTACGTGATGCCGAAGTACCTGCTGATCATGCGGGGCACCGACGAGTCGAACGCGGCCATGATGGCCGGCATCGACGAGATCATGGCCGACACGCGCCAGTTCATCGACGAGATGGTCAAGGCCGGCGTCCTCCTCGCCGCGGAGGGGCTGGACGTCGTGGTCGACTTCAGCGGCGAGACGCCGGTGGTCACGGACGGGCCGTACGGCGAGACCAAGGAACTGTTCGGGGGCTTCTTCCTGCTCGACGTCGCCTCGAAGCAGGACGCGGTCGAGTGGGCCAGGCGGGTCCCGGCGGCTCGCGGGACCAAGATCGAGGTCCGGCGGGTGCCCGGGAGCGACGAGGTCCCGCAGGTCGGGTGATCGCGGCGAACCGGCCGGGCTTCCGTGCAACGACCGCGGGGCCCGGCCGAGGTCGGGATCGTCCGGTGTGTCCGGTCGGCGTGGATCGT
>NZ_JBFAAX010000905.1:0-2206 GCF_040639995.1 Actinosynnema sp. NPDC023658
GTGCGGCAGCCGCTTGCCGCGGGGCAGGTCCGCGAGCTCGGCGCGGAACTCCTCGCTGAACCGCGCCTGGTGGGGCAGCGGGAGCGACGTGACCGCCAGCGCGACGACCTTGTACGACGGCCCGCACTCGACGGCCGTCCGGGCGATCTCCTCCAGGTCGACCCGGATCGACCGCGCACCGTCCGACAGGGGGCCGAAGCACGAGGTGGCGTGGAGGTTCTTCTCCACGGCCGCCTCCAGCGCCCGCACCCGCTCGTAGACCTCGAACAGCCGCAGGTCGTCGATCACCCGGCTGCGCTCGATCGCCCACCGCAGCTCGACCGCGAGGTCGTGCGCCAACTTGCGGTCGAGGATGCGGTCCAGCTTGCCGCCCAACGCGGTCTCCAGCTCGCCCGCGAGCGCGCTGATGGCCGCCAGCCTGCGCTGCCGCCTGCTCACGTCCCACCTGCCGCGTGCGGCCGGAGGAAGCCCAACCCGGCGATGGGGGTGCGGGCGCGCGCCAGGGCCGACCGGACGACGGCGACGCTGTCGGGGTCGAGCCGGTAGTAGCGGCGCCGGGGACGGCCGCGCTCGCGCGGGTCGATGTCCTCCCACCGGCTCCGCACCCACCCGCACTGCTCCAGCCTGGCCAGGATGGGGTGCACGGTCCCGCTCGGCAGCCCGGCGGCCTGGCAGATCTCCAGGCCGTAGCGGTCCACCGCGGGGTCGTCGAGCAGCACGCCCAGCACGAGTTGGGTGGGCAGCGTCATCTTCGGCCCTCGCCGTGAACCAACCATGGTCTAACTCTACCTAGGGTGGTCGGGGCGGTCACCGCACAACTGCGGTGGCACGCCCCCTCACGAGCGGCCGGTGAAGAAGACCCGGACGTCCTCGGCCAGCAGGTCGGGTGCTTCCAGTGCGGCGAAGTGGCCGCCCCTCGGGAACTCGCTCCAGTGCTCGACCCGGTGGGACAGCTCCGCCAACGGCCGCACCGGCAGCACGATGTCGTGCGCGAACACGGCCACGCCCAGCGGCGCGGGACAGGACCGCGCGTTGATGCCGGACTCGCGGGTGAGGCGGGCCGACGAGCCCGCCGTGCCGGTCAGCCAGTACAGCATCACGTTGGTCAGGACCCGGTCCACGTCGATCTCCGAGTCGGGGTCGGTCCACTCGGTGAACTTCTCCGCGATCCACGCCAGCTGCCCGACCGGCGAGTCGGTCAACGCGTAGGAGATGGTCTGCGGCCGGGTTCCCTGGAGCACCTGGTAGCCGGGCCGGTTGCGCATCAGGGCCTTGATCCGGTCGAGCCGCCGCTCGTCGTCGTCGGACAGCTCGACGCCCTCGACCGGCGGCGTGGGCAGGTAGTTCACGTGCACGGCGACCACGTGACCGGGTGCGGCGACGGCCATGGCCTGCGCGATGCCCGCGCCCCAGTCGCCGCCCTGCGCGCCGTAGCGCTCGTAGCCGAGCCGGTCCATCAGCTCGGTGAACGCCCGCGCGACGCGGTGGAGGTCCCAGCCGCGCTCGGTGGTCGGGCCGGACAGGCCGAAGCCGGGGATGGACGGGATGACCAGGTGGAAGTCGCGGGACAGCGGTTCGACGACGTCGAGGAACTCCAGCACCGAGCCGGGCCAGCCGTGGACGAGCACCAGCGGCAGCGCGTCGGCCTTCGCGGAGCGGACGTGGACGAAGTGCACGCGCTGGCCGTCGACCTCGGTGGTGAACTGCGGCAGCGCGTTCAGCTCGGCCTCGTGCCGCCGCCAGTCGTAGGAGTGCTGCCAGTGGTCGGCCAGCGCGCGGACCTCGGAGAGGGGGAAGCCGTAGTCGAACCCGGCGTCGGGCAGCTCCTCGGGCCAGCGGGTGCGGGCGAGCCGGTCGGCCAGGTCGTCCAGGTCGGCCTGGGGGACGTCGAGGGTGAAGGGCGTGATCATGGTCGGCACTCCGTTGGTCTCACCAATGTTGGTGAAGCCAACAGTACACACAACCGTTGGACTTGCCAACGGTTGTGTCCGGTCTATCGTCTGCACCCATGGCCACCTGGAACGACGTGCACCGCATCACCGCCGCGCTGCCCGAGGTCACCGAACGCGCCACCTACGACGGGCGGCCGGCGTGGCGGGTGAAGGACAGGATGTTCGCCTGGGACCGACCGCTGCGCGCGGGCGACCTCGCCGCGCTCGGAGGCGACGCGCCGGACGGTCCCGTCCTCGCGGCGCGCGTGCCCGAC
>NZ_JBFAAX010000906.1:0-2204 GCF_040639995.1 Actinosynnema sp. NPDC023658
GTCACCGACCGACACCGAGGCGACCTTGCGGCCGGTGGCGAAGTCGATCGCGGTGACCCGGTCGGCACCGCTCTCCGAGATCACGCAGCTGCGCCCGTCACCGCTCACCGTCGCCCAGTACGGCTTGGACGCGGGCACGAGCGGCCCTTCCCGCAGCGTCGCCCGGTCCACGACCACGGCGTAGTCGTCCATGGTCCCGGCGATGCACAGCTTGTCCCCCGCCGGGCTCATCGACATGCCGTGGTGGCGGGAGTCGTTGACCCAGGTGGTGCGGTCCTCGCTGGTGGCGGGGTTCTTCGGCAGCTCCTTCACCCGCGTGACGCGGTCGGCGGTGACGTCGTACTCCAGGAACCCGTTGAAGAACGACACCTGGAAGTACAGCTTCGACTCGTCGGGCGTGAACGCCACCGGCCGCACGGCGTCGGACAGGTCCGAGCGGCCGAACGCGTCCAGCCGAGTCCGCATGTCGATCACCTTGACCTGGCGGAACGTCGCCGCGTCCACGACCGTGATGCGCCGGTCGCCCTTGGTGAAGTCCAACGCCGGGTCGTCCAGGTCGGTGTTGACCTCACCGATCGACATGTTCCACAGGTACTTGCCGTCCTCGGTGAAGACGTTCTCGTGCGGCTTGTCACCGGTGGCGAACGAGCCGACCTGGCGGCCGGTCTCGATGTCGAGCACGTGCACCGTGTTCGACGTCGAGGCGGACACCGCGACCCGACGCCCGTCGGGCGAGACGGCCATGTGGTCGGAGCGGAAGCCCGACACCGGGAAGCGCCAGTTCACCCGGCCGGTGGCCAGGTCGATCGACACCACGTCGGCGAAGCTCGGGCGTGAGGCGACCACGGCACGGCCGTCGGGAGTCGTGTACATGTCGTCGACGAACTGGTCGTGGCCCTCACCGGGACCGGACCGGATGCCGAGGAAGAAAGCGAGCCTGATCGGGTTGAGGTAGATCTCCCACAACCGCTGCTCGCGGTCCGGGATGATGTTCACCCGGCCGATTCGCGCGAAATCACCACCGGAGGCGATCACGTCGGCGGTGCCGTCCCAGTTGTTGCCGACGAACATCACCTCGCGCAACGCCGTGCTCTCGGGCGGGGCGGCGACGGCCGCCGGGTTCAGGGCGGCGACCAGGGCACACGCGGTCAGGACGCCGAGCACGCGCGTGCGGCGAACGCGCCTCCGCCCTTTCGCCACGGATTTCTTGTCCACAACAGCTCCAAACCGGATGCGGAATTGTCACATCCGTGCAGGGTTGATTCGTGCACGCCATTCTTCGAACTCGCGACCGCTCGACGCGCCGACGGACTGTTACCGTTCGGTAGGCAATAGGTACCGGCTCGCGGCGCACCCGCGGTAGGGGCCGGTGCCCAACGAGTCGGGCGCTCGTTATGCCACTGCCACAACGTCGCGGTGGGAGGAGGACGGGGTGTCGGCAGCACACGACCGCGGTCGCCTGCTCAGGCAGGTGCTCAGGGCCATGGCGACCGACCGGGGCGTCGTCGAGGAACTGGTCCGCGCCGCCCGCGACCGGTCACCGGAGGTGGCCCGCCTGCCGGAGGCGGAGAACCGGCGGCACGTCGAGGTACTCCTCGCCACGGGCCTGGACTTCTTCGAGCGGTCCGACGAACCGGAGGCGCAGGACTTCGAGGCCGCGCAGGCGCTGGGCGCGGACCGGGCCGCACAGGGCATCTCCATCGACGGCCTGCTGCGCGGCGTCCAGGCGGGCCGCACGCGGGCGATGAAGATCGCCATCGCCCTGAGCCGGGACGCGGGCGTGCCCGACCAGGTGCTCCTGGAGGGCCTGGTCGACCTCGACCGCTACACCGGGGCGCTGGAGCGGCACGTGATCAACGGCTACCACACCGCCGAGCTCGAACTGTCCCGCACCAACCGCGACGCCAACACCCACCTGCTGCGACGACTGCTCCTGCACGGCGACGGCACGCCACCGGCACCGGAGGAGCTGCGGCGCGCGGGCCTGTCACCCGACGGGCGCTACCACTGCCTGGTGTCCGACGTGACCCAGCCCGCCGAGGCGCGTGCGCTGGAACAACGCCTGGTCGGCTGCGGCGGCGTCTACGGGTTGGTGGAGGGGCGGCTGACCGGGCTGTCCACCCGCCGACCGACCCCGGCCGAGCTCGCGCCGGACGTGCTGCTGGTCGCCGCGCCCGCCACCGGGCTCGCGCGGATGCGCGACG
>NZ_JBFAAX010000907.1:0-2204 GCF_040639995.1 Actinosynnema sp. NPDC023658
GACGAACCAGTTGATCGTGCCCCTGTTCCACCACTCGATGGCGTAGCTGTGGTAGCCGGTGGAGGCGTCGAATCCGAGGTTGATGATCGTCTCGTGGCTGCCGACGCCGTTGGTGAAGTAGTTGGTCTGCATCTGGGTGGTGTTCTTGCCGAGGATCTCGATGTCGATCTAGTCCCACGGCTGGTTGTCGCTCGGCCCGGTGTAGGTGAAGAACGACGTCACCGTGCCGGGGCGTTTGACGGCCATCATCCGCACCTCGAACCGGCCGTACGAGTACAGGTCGTTGGAGCGGAACTCGCCGGAGGCGTAGGGCTTGCCGGAGCAGCCGCCGGAGCACGTGGCCTTGTCCAGGTTGATGCCCGTGACGCCGCCGTTGTTCCAGACGTGGTCCGCGCGCCAGCCGACGTTGAACATGCTGCCGTTGCTCCAGCCGTCGGCCTTGTGCCAGCGGCTGGTGTCGAACCCGTTGAACTGGTCGACGAAGCTGCCACCGATGGCGGCGTTGGCGGTGGGAGCGAGGTAGACGGCGGTGAGGGCCATGGTCGCGGTGAGGGCGAGCGTTCGGATCAGGCGTTTCATTGGCTGCTCCGGTTTCTGTAGGCGACTGTCGGCGGCGGTACACCGCAGGCGGGGATTGCGTGCGCCGCTGGGAGCGCTCCCACAGTTGTGATCAACGGTCTGCGCTGTCAACCTCGGAGAACCGATCGACACCGTCTCGTAACGTCGAAATCCGATTCGTTCGAGGCCCTACAGGCCCGGGTGCGTTGGGAGCCGGTCCCGTACCCGTGCGGGGACGGCCTCATGCCTGGTCAGGGTCCAGGCCCGCCAAGCCGCAGGAAGATTAGCAGCTGTATGTCATATTTGCCCCGGTGACTGACGAGAAGAAGATGGCCGGAAAGCTGAGTCGAGCGATCCAGTCGATAACCTGGTTGTCTGTCACGGTCCCGGGGCTCGAAAAGCGCGGAAAAGTGAAGAGAACCGTTCCGTTGCGGTCCGACAAAACCAGACGCACGACGACCCAGGCATCTCCGTCGTCGGTCGAGAAGAACCGTGACAACAGCTCTGCCGTCCCGTCGGAGCGAAGTCTGAGGGTTGGGCCCTTGTCCAGGGTGCCGCCTACGAGCCCGGACAGCTTGCAATCGCCACTCCTGAGAGGAGCGCCCCATGTGAGGTCGAAAGCTTGAACGGCAAGGGTGTCCAGCTTTTCCTCCGACTCCCGCTCCTCTGTCGATGCGCTCAGGACTTCCTCTCGCTTGAGAACGGTCACCACGGCCTCGGTTTCGGTGGTCTCACCGTTGTTTGACTGCGCCTCATCGGTCATTGTGATCCTCCGTGATGAGATTTGTCGCTGTCGCCTGTAGCAGGTGGATCATCCGCTGTCGACGCCCGCCACAGTCCTGACCTGGCGAAACCATGACACCGGGCCAGTCGCACGTACAAGAGGAGTAGTCCCGCATCACCTGTTTGGCTGAAGACCGTCGCCCGGCGCAGTCCTGATCGACTTCAACCTCAGGCCACCTTTGCGCGCGGTGCGCCGGGCGAGCACCTGCTTGGTCGCGAATCAGATCCACTTCCATGACAACCTGCCGTTGTCGTACCAGGGGCGGAAGGGATTGGTATGACCGACCCGAGGGTTGACCGCTCGTCGGGTCGGCGCACGAGGCCGCGCGTCCGGTGTGGACGGCCCGTGGTCGTGACCGGCGCGCTGACTACCATCGCCGGAGGTGCCGGTTCGGCCCGACGGACTGGGGGTCCAGGTGATTCCGTTCCACATCGACGTTCCCGATGCCGAGCTGGCCGACCTGGGGGACCGGTTGCGGCGCACCCGGTGGCCGGACGCGGAGCCGGTCGGTGACTGGTCCCAGGGCGTGCCGCTCGCGTACCTGCGCGAGCTGTGCGAGTACTGGGCGACCGACTACGACTGGCGTGCCACCGAACGCCGGTTGAACGCGTTCCCCCAGTTCCGCACGGAGATCGACGGGGTCGGCATCCACTTCCTGCACGTGCGGTCACCGCACGAGAACGCGCTGCCGCTCGTGCTCACCCACGGGTGGCCCGGCTCGGTGCTCGAGTTCGAGAAGGCCATCCGCCCCCTGACCGAGCCCGACGTGGCGACACCGGGGTGCGCCGCGGCCAACGCCCGCAGGAACGTGCTCTTCCCCGCGCCGCTCGCGCCCACGACCCCGATCCGACCGACCGGCAGC
>NZ_JBFAAX010000908.1:0-2198 GCF_040639995.1 Actinosynnema sp. NPDC023658
GTTCGTCGGGGAGACGCTGCGGGCGGCGCTGGAGGCGTTGGCCGCAGCGGCGCCGGAATGGCTCGGTGGGTGGATGGAGCCGGTGTGGCGGCAGCGGTACGGAGTGCGGACCGACGCCTACCGGCTGCCTCGGGCCGAGGACGAACGGGCCGCCCAGGCCCGACAGTTCGGCAACGACGGTTACCGGCTGCTGGAAGCGGTTCTCTCGACCGCCGCACCGCCGTGGCTGCGCGAGATCCCCGCGGTCGAGATCCTGCGGACCGTGTGGCTTCAGCAGTACCACCGTATCGGCGACGGCGACGAGCAGACGGCATCCTTACGGGGAAAGGATGATCTCCCGCCCAGTCGGGACAGGATCACCTCCCCGTACGACATCGATTCCAGATACGGGATGAAGCGCGGGATCGGATGGGACGGTTACAAGGTTCATCTCAGTGAGACTTGCGACGACACCACCGAGACCGGGCGTCCTCACCTGATCACCGACGTCCTGACCACCGACGCCACCGTGAACGACGCCGTGGTCGTCGAGCAGATCCACACCCGCCTCCGCGCCAAGGCCCTACTGCCTTCCGAACACCTCGTCGACGCCGGCTACACCTCCGCCGAACTACTGCTGGAATCACAGGTCGAGCATGGTGTGGCCGTTGTCGGTCCGGTGCGGTCGAACACCACGCGGCAGGCCAACGGACACAACGGCTTCAGCACGGAAGCCTTCGAGATCGACTGGTCGGGCAGACAGGCCACGTGCCCGACCGGAGCAACCAGCAAGTACTGGACCGAAGGCTTCGACAGCGGCAAGCGTCCGGCGATCCGGATCCGGTTCGCCACCGGCACCTGCGCGCCCTGCCCTGTGCGCGACCAGTGCACCAGTTCAAAGCGCTACGGCAGGCAACTGACCGTCCGTCCCCAGGAGCAGAACGTTCTGCTCGAACGTGTCCGGGCGGAGCAGGCCACCGAGGAATGGAAGCAACGCTACGCCGCCCGCGCCGGTGTCGAGGGCACCATCCACCAAGCCGTCGCCGTCACCGGAGCACGCCGCTCGCGCTACACAAGCCTGGCCAAAACGCATCTCGCGCACATCTTCACCGCTGCCGCCGTCAACCTGGTCCGCCTGGACTCCTGGTGGAACGGAACGCCACTCGCGCCGACCCGAATCTCCTACGTGGCAGGGCTCAACCTCGCTCATGCCGCATGAGAAATTGGGCAACAGGGTCCGTCGATATAGCGGAACAGTTCGTTCTCGGCCTCGTTGCGGGTGCGCCAGGAGCGGCGGTAGACCAGCTCGATCTTGAGCGTGGAGAAGAAGTTCTCCATCAGGGCGTTGTCGTAGGAGTCGCCGACCGAACCCATCGAAGGCAGGATTCCGTTGTCTTTCAACCGTTCCGCGAATCGGAAGGCCGTGTAGGTCGACCCGCGGTCGCTGTGGTGGATCAACTGTCCGTCGCGCACGTCGCGGGACCAGATCGCGTACTCCAGGGCGCCCAGGACCAGGTCGGTGTCGCAGCGGTCGCTGGTCTTCCAGCCCACGATCCGGTTGGAGAACGCGTCGCGCACGGCCGCGAGCCAGAAGGCGCCCTCGCCGGTGCGGATCCGGGTGGCGTCGGCGACCCACAACCGGTCCGGCGCGGCCGCGGTGAAGTCCCGGTTCACCCGATCAGGGGCCGGTGCGGCCCGCGGATCCTGCCTGGTCGACGACGTCCGCCACTGTTTACGCAGGAAGGCGCCCTGCAGACCGGCCTGGCGCATCAGCCGCTCGACCCGCTTGCGCGACACGCGGATACCCCGACGCCGCAGCACCTGGTGCACCCGCGGGCTGCCGTAGGTCCCGCCCGAGTTGGTGTGGATGTCGGCGATCTCCGCGGTGATCGCCCGGTCCTCGCGCTCACGGCGGGACGGGTCGGCCTGGCGGGCCACCCAGCCGTGGTAGGTGGAGGAGGCGATACCGAGGACCCGGAGGACGAACTCGACCCCGAAGCGGCCTCGAAGCTGCTCCACGAGCTTCACGACCGTCGCCGGGTCGGGTCGAGTTCCGCCGCGAAAAACGCGGACGCGGTCTTCAGGATCTCGTTGGCCCGCTTGAGTTCCGCGTTCTCCCGCCGCAGCCGGCGCAACTCCTCCGACTCGGTCGAGGTGGGCCGGTCGCCACGTTCGCCGCGGTCGGCCTCGTCCTGCCGGATCCAGTTCCGCAACGCCTC
>NZ_JBFAAX010000909.1:0-2193 GCF_040639995.1 Actinosynnema sp. NPDC023658
GTGGCGCGGGACAGCCGCTGCCGCACCGCGGTCCGCCGGGCGACGGCACGGCGCTCGTCACGGGCCAGGCGGGCCGTGACGGTGAACAGCCAGGGGCGCGCGGAGTCGCGCGTCAGCACGGCCTTGCCGCGGGTGCGCCAGGCGTTGAGGAACGCGGTCGACAGCAGGTCGTCCGCCTGCGCCCAGGACGCGGTCAGCCGGTAGGCGTAGTTCCACACCGCCTCGGCGTGCCGCTGGAACAGCTCGGTGAACGCGGCGTGCGCCCGCGGCCCGTCGGCGGCGATGGCACGCCACAGCTCGGCGTCCGACTCGGGTGGTGGACCGACCCCGGGGGCGTCGAACGCCACCACCCCGACCGCGTCCGTTGAGGCTTCCGTCATGCACTGTATGAGGCCGCCGACGGGTGACCGCTGCCTGCGCGGCGCGTGCCGTGGGTCACAGCGCGGGCAGCCGCGGTTCCGCCAGCCAGGAGCGGAAGAACGCGGTCAGCGGTTCGTCGGCGTGGCGTTGGGCCAGCGCCGCGAAGTCCTCCGTCGTCGCCGTGCCGTGCCGGTGGGCGCCGGTCCACTCGCGGAGGACGTCGAAGAAGGCCGCGTCACCCAGTCGGGTCCGCAGGCCGTGCAGCACCAGCGCGCCCCGCTGGTAGACCCGGTCGTCGAACAGGTTCGCCACGCCGGGATCCCCGATCCGCAGGTCCTGCGGGGACCGGGCCAGCCGGGCGTGGGCGCGTTGGGCGAGCGCGGCGGCGGCCGGGCCGCCGGACCGCTCCGACCACAGCCACTCCGCGTAGCAGGCGAAGCCCTCGTTGAGCCAGATGTGCCGCCAGTCGGCCAGGCCGACGCTGTTGCCGAACCACTGGTGGGCCAGCTCGTGCGCGACCAGCCGCTCGTGCCCGCGCCGACCGTCCACGTGGTTCGCGCCGAACACCGACATGCCCTGCGCCTCGATCGGCACCTCCAGCTCGTCGTCGGTCACCACGACCTGGTACGTGCGGAACGGGTAGGGGCCGAACAGCTCCTCGAACACGTTCATCATCCGCGGCTGCCGGGCGAAGTCGTGCCGGGCGGCCCGCAGCAGCCGGGCGGGCACGGCCACGTCCTGACCGGTGGCCAGCGGCAGCCGCTCGTAGTGGCCGATCTGCACCGAGGCCAGGTAGGTCGCCATCGGCTCGGCCTGCTCGTAGACCCACGTCGTGCTGCTGCCGCTGGTGCGGCGGTCCACCGGCACCCCGGTCGCCAGGACCGCGTAGGGCGACGGCGCGGTGACCGAGATCCGGTAGGCGGCCTTGTCGCGCACCAGGTCGTTGCACGGGAACCAGGACGGGGCCCCGATCGGCTGGCTCGCCACCAGCGCGCCGTCGGTGAGCTGGTCCCAGCCCAGGTCGCCCCAGTGCCGGGAGCGGACCGGGCGGGCGACGCCCGAGTACCGGACCTCGACGGTGAACGGCCCGTCCACCGCGCGCGCCGGGCGCACCCGCAGCTTGCCGCCGCCGTGCACGTGCCGGGCGGGTCGGCCGTCCACCAGCACCCGGTTCACGGTCAGCGTGCCGAAGTCCAGCACCACCCGGGGACACGGGCCGTCCGCGACGGCGGACAGCGTGGCCCGGCCGGCCAGCCGACCGGTGTGCGGCTTGTAGTCCAGCTCCAGGTCGTAGTGCCCGACCCGGTAGCCGCCGTCGCCGTGGCCGGGCAGGTACGGGCCGGTCATCGCCACGCGGAGATCGGGTTGCCCAGCCAGCGGGTGCCGTCCGGCACGTGCTCGCCGCGCATCACCAACGACGCCGGTCCGACCGTCGCGTGCCTGCCGACCGTCGCGCCCGGCAGCACGATCCCGTGCGGGCCGAGCGTGGCGCCCTCCTCCAGCTCCACGCGGTCCATGCGCAGGATCCGGTCGTGGAACAGGTGGGTCTGCACCACGCACCCGCGGTTGACCGCGGCACCGTCGCCCAGCCGCACCAGGTCCGACTCGGGGAACCAGTACGACTCGACCCACGTGCCGCGCCCGACCCGCGCGCCCAGCGAGCGCAGCCACACCGCCATCACCGGCGACCCGCCGGCCGACCCGACCAGCCACGGCACGGCCAGCACCTCGACGAACGTGTCCGCCAGCTCGTTGCGCCACACGAACCCGCTCCACAACGGGTGCTCGCGCGCCCGGAACCGGCCCACCAGCAGCCACTTCGCCGCCGCCGAC
>NZ_JBFAAX010000910.1:0-2188 GCF_040639995.1 Actinosynnema sp. NPDC023658
GCGACGACGGCCGGGGCCTGCGCGCCGAGGCCGACGGCGGGTTCGGCCTGGTGGGGATCGAGGAACGGGTGACCGGGCTGGGCGGGCGGGTGTCGGTCGACTCGGCCGCCGGTCGTGGCCTGACGCTGACCGTGGAGGTGCCCGCGTGACCGCGCCGGACTCGCCCGTCCGCGTCCTGATCGTGGACGACCAGGCCCTGTTCCGGGAGGCGCTGGCGACGTTGCTGGAGGTCCAGCCCGGCATCGAGGTGGTCGGTGAGGCCGGTGACGGTGAGCAGGCCGTGCGGCGGTGCGCCGAGCTGCGGCCCGACGTCGTGCTGATGGACCTGCGGATGCCGGTGCTGGACGGCATCGCGGCCACCGCCCGGCTCCGGGTGGAGGAACCGGGCGTGCGGGTGCTGGCGCTGACCACGTTCGACGACGACGCGGACGTGTTCGCGGCGTTGCGCGCCGGCGCGGTGGGCTACCTGCTCAAGGACGTCTCCTCGGCGCGGCTGGTCGAGGCGCTGGTCGCGGCCAAGCGCGGCGAGTCGGTGCTGCAGCCGTCGGTGGCGGCGAAGGTCGTGGCCAGGGTGGCCCGGTTGCCCCAGGAGGACGACGTCGCGCCGCGGCAGCCGCTGCCCGTGCCGCTGTCGGACCGCGAGCTCGACGTCGTCCGGCTGCTCGCGGACGGCCGCAGCAACCGCGAGATCGCCGCGAGCCTGTACCTGGCCGAGGGCACGGTGAAGAACCTCGTCACCGGCGTGCTGTCGAAGCTCCAGGTGCGCGACCGGACGCAGGCGGCGCTGCGGGCCAGGGAGCTTGGTCTCTGCTGAGGTCACATGACCTCCCGCATGACCTTCGGCACCTGACCCGCGGCCCCCGGCCACGCAGGATTTCCGTTGCAGGGCAGGACGACGCGACGGAGGAGCCGCCATGAGCACCGAGCAGACGACCACCACGACCGACCGGGAGCGGCCGGGACCGACGAACCGGGCGCGACGGGTGCTGCGCTTCACCCGGCACGCGCTGGAGATGGCCGTCGCGATGGTGGCGGGCATGGTGGTGCTGGAGCCGGTCTGGTCGTTCGCGTGGCCGGGTCTGGCCGACGTCGTGACCGCGCACGTGCTGGTGATGGCGACGAACATGTCGCTGGGGATGGCGCTGTGGATGCGGGTGCGCGGGCACGGCTGGGCGGGGATGGCCGAGATGTCGGCGGCCATGTACGTGCCGTTCGCGGTGCTGCTGCCGTTCTACTGGGCGGGGGCGCTGTCCGGGATGGCGTTGATGACGGCCGGCCACGTGCTGATGCTGCCGGCGATGGTCTTCGCGATGCTGCGCCGCGGCCACGAGTACGGGTGCTGAGCGCCGTGCGCGACATCACCCGGATCACCGGGACCGCGGTGGTCTTCGTGCTCGCGGCCCTGGCGCTGCCCGCCGCGTTCGGCGTGCCGACCGTCCGTGCCGCGTTCCACGAGCTGAACGCCCCGCGTGCCGACGACGCCGCTCCCCCGCCCGCGCGGGTGGCGCACGACCCGGCCAAGCCCACCGCCGTGGTCGTGGTGGGTGACCGCGGTGCGGTCGTGTCCGACACCCTCGCCCCTTACGAGGTGCTGGCGACGACGGGCGCGTTCAACCTGTACGCGGTCGCGCCGGAGGTCCGCCCGCTACCGCTGACCGGTGGCCTCGACCTGGTGCCGGACCTGGACTTCGCCGGGTTGGCCGGCCTGCTCCGCGGCGGGGCCCCGGACGTCGTGGTCGTGCCCGCCATGTCCGACGTGGGCGAGAACACGTCGAAGCCGGTCACGGACTGGCTTGAACTGCAGGCGGCGGCCGGGTCGCTGCTGCTCGGCATCTGCAACGGAGCCGGGGTGCTCGCGTCGGCCGGGCTGCTCGACGGCCACCGCGCCACCGCGCACTGGCTGCGCGTCGACACGTTCGAGGACCGTTACCCGGCCGTGGACTGGGTGCGCGGGACGCGGTACGTGGACGACGGCGACGTCATCACCACGGCGGCCATCCTGTCCGGTGTCGACGGCGCGCTGCGCGTGGTGGAACGGCGGGTCGGGCCGGACGCCGCGGTCCGGGCGGCGGAGGCGGTCGGGTGGCGCCACCACCACCGGGGCAGCGCGGCGGCGCTGCGCGGGGCGACCCTGCGGCCGGGCGACGCCGGCGTGGGGTTCAACTCCGCAATCGGGTGGGTCCGCGAC
>NZ_JBFAAX010000911.1:0-2187 GCF_040639995.1 Actinosynnema sp. NPDC023658
CGCCGGCCCGCGCGGCGGCGACGGCGGCCTGGAACAGGTGGCCTGCGCAGTACAGCTCGTGGCTGCGGTGCAGGTCCAGCCACCGGCGTTCGGGCTCGACGGCGGTGTAGTAGGAGTTGAGGTAGCCGTCTTCGCCCTGGGCCTTGGCCAGCAGCGCGGCGGTCGAGTCGAGGAACGCCGACAGCACGGCGTCGTCGGGGTGCCCGGCCAGGTGCCAGGCGGCGGCCTCCAGGGTCTTGTGGACGTCGGAGTCGGCGAACCACATGTTGCGGAACTCCCCGGCCTTCTCGCCGGTGACCAGGCGCAGGTTGTCCAGGGCGCCGGAGGACTCCAGCCGGTCGACGCAGTGCGGCAGCGTGCGGGAGGCGTTGCGGTGCTGCCACTGGCCGAGCAGGCTGTCCGCGGCCAACGCCACGTCGTCCAGCCCGAGGGGTCGCAGCGCGGTCTTGGCCGCCGTCGTGGGGTGGACGGGGCCGGGGTGCTGGTTGTTCATGGGTGTCCTTGTCAGCCTTTCAAAGCGCCTGAGGTGAAACCGCGCACGTAATGCCGTTGCAGCATCAGGAAGACCACGACGCACGGGATGGCGGAGGTGACGACTCCGGCTTGCAGCGCCTCGAAGTCGACCGAGCCGAGGCTGCCGGACTGCAGGTTGAACAGCGCGACGGGCAGGGTGAACTTCGAGCCGTCGGTCAAGAAGATCAGCGGTGCGACGAACTCGTTCCAGGCCGCCAGGAACGCGAACAACCCCACGGTGACGACGCCCGGCAGCACGCCGCGCAGCAGCACCCGCCACAGCGCGCCGCCGATCGTGCAGCCGTCGATCAGCGCCGCCTCCTCCAGCTCGCGCGGCAGCGCCTCGAACGAGCTGCGCATCATGAACAGCCCGAACGGGAGCTGGAACACCGCCAGCACCAGCCCCAGACCGACCAGCGAGTTCTGCAGGCCGATCCAGCCGAGCAGGATGTAGAGCGGGACCAGGATGGTGGTGTAGGGCACCATCAGGATCGCCAGCGTCACCAGGAACAGCAGGTTGTGGCCGGGGAAGGTCAGCCGGGCCAGCGCGTAGCCGCCCAGCGTCGTCGTCACGACGGTGACCGCGACGGCCACCAGCGAGACGACCACCGTGTTGAGCAGGTACGTGCCCAGCCCGCTGCCGTAGTCGGCGAGCCGCTCGTAGTTGCCGGTGCCCAGGCCCACGCCGTCGTCGGAGGCGCGGCTGCCGCTGACCGAGGAGTACAGCGTCCACAGCATCGGCAGCAGGAACAGCACCGCCAGCGCGGCGCCGGTGACGTGGAACCCGGTCGTGCGCGCGCGTGCCGTCGTGCCCTTCGTCCCCGTCATGACCGGCCTCCGCGGCGGAGCAGCAGCAGTTGGGCCCCGTTGACCACGAGCAGGACCGCCAGGATCGCGACGGACACCGCGGCGGCGCGGCCGAGGTCCTGGGACAGGAACGCCTCGCGGTAGACGTTGATGACCACGGTGGCCGTCTCGTGCCGGCCGCCGGTGAGGATGAAGAACTGGTCGAACGCCAGCAGCGAGCCCGTCACCGACAGCACCATCATCAACGCGAGCGTGGGCCGCAGCAGCGGCAACGTCACCCGCCACATCGTCTGCCACCGGGTCGCGCCGTCCGCCCGCGCCGCCTCGTAGAGCACCGGGTCGATGCTCTGCAGGCCCGTCATCAGGATCAGCATGTAGAACCCGGCGAACCGCCAGGTGATCATGCCCATGGTCGAGTAGAGGGCGTTGTCCGTCGACCCGAGCCAGTCCACCGAGCCGATCCCGAGGAACCGCACCAGGTCGTTCAGCGGTGACGCCTCGGTGTTGAACAGGCCGTAGAACAGCAGGCTGGCCGAGGCTAGGCCGACCGCGCTGGGCAGGAAGAACACCGTGCGGTAGAGCCCGACGCCCGGTCGGCTCTCCTGCACCAGCAGGGCCAGCCCGAACGCGATCAGGCCCAGCACCACCGTGGTGGCCGCTGTGTACTTCAGCGTGAACCCGATGGCCCGCAGGAACAACGGGTCGCTCAACGCGCTGTAGTTCTCCACCCCGTTGGGCGCCGAAGCGCCCAGCAGCGGCCAGTGGTTGAACGACATCCACACCATCAGCGCCAGCGGGATGACGAACAGCACGGCGACCAGCACGGCCATCGGCGTGGCGTACAGCACCCCCAGGCGGCGCCTGCTG
>NZ_JBFAAX010000912.1:0-2187 GCF_040639995.1 Actinosynnema sp. NPDC023658
GGACGCCCCGCCCCGGCGGCACGGCTCGGCCGGGTCAGTCGCCGGCCAGGTGCCAGACCTCCCGCATCGGCGCCCACCAGGCGTCCGAACCCGGAGGGGACAGGGACTCCTGGCACGGCTCGGTCAACGTCCACCAGCGCTGCGTCTCCGGGTCGGCGGCGATGCGGGCCTGGTCGGCGGCGTGGTCGTCGCCGGTGTACTCGTAGTAGCCGAAGAGCAGGTCGTCGTGCAGGAAGATGGTGAAGTTGCGGATGTTGGCGTCGAGCAGGGTGCGCTCGACCGCGGGCCAGACGTCCGCGTGCAGCCGCAGGTACTCCTC
Source organism: Actinosynnema sp. NPDC023658 (assembly GCF_040639995.1). Classification (NCBI taxonomy): domain Bacteria; kingdom Bacillati; phylum Actinomycetota; class Actinomycetes; order Pseudonocardiales; family Pseudonocardiaceae; genus Actinosynnema; species Actinosynnema sp. NPDC023658. The sequence continues at coordinate 320 of NZ_JBFAAX010000912.1, forward strand.
ACGTCGCTCCGGGCGTAGCCGGATGACCATGCCATAGCGGACCATGTCGGATCTCCTCGCGCGCGAAGGATTGAGGTCTCCCGCGTCCACAGTAGAGGGTTGACATCGTTGTCGGGGCGCGTGGATCCGAATGGACGAGCGACCCGCGTGAGCGCGGCCAGGTCGTTCCGCGGTGCGCGGCGGCGGTGCCGACCGGCTCCCGCCGCGTGCCGGTGGCGGTGCCCGCGCCAATCGAGACAATGATCCAGTCCTCTGTGGACTCAACATCGAGCATTACGATCGAACAAATGCGCACATGCTGATGTGCGTATTGCCAGTGAACCCAACAGAGTGCTACACACTTCTACAGGCGCCTGTGATAGCAGTCGCACAATCACCGAGCGATCAGCCGTGTCCCGACACGGCCGATTTCCGCTGCCCGCCCGCAAGACCACGACTGCGCGTACTCCGACTGGATCAGAGAGGATCTGGTGAACGATGCATGCACGTCGACCTGACGGCGGGAGGAGCCTGCCCGCCCTGGCACTGGCCGTCGTCCTGGCGGCCACCGGCGCGGCGGTGGTGACCGCACCGCCCGCGCAGGCGGCCACCTCCATCACGGTGAACGGCGGTTCCACCGGGAGGGCGTTCGACGGGGTCGGCGCGATCAGCGGCGGGGGTGGCAACTCCCGACTGCTGATCGACTACCCCGAGGCCCAGCGCTCGCAGATCCTGGACTACCTGTTCAAGCCGGGTTACGGCGCGGCGGTGCAGCTGCTGAAGCTGGAGATCGGCGGGGACGCCAACTCCACCGACGGCGCGGAACCGAGCCACCAGCACGTCCGCGGCGACATCAACTGCAACGTCGGCTACGAGTTCTGGCTCGGCGAGCAGGCGGTCGCCCGCAACCCGAACATCAAGCTGATCGCCCTGCCGTGGGCCGCGCCGGGGTGGATCGGCAACGGCAACTTCTGGTCCCAGGACATGATCGACTACGACATCTCCTGGCTGAACTGCGCCAAGCAGCACGGCCTGACCATCGGCTACCTCGGCGGCTGGAACGAGCGCGGGCACAACAAGACCTGGTACGAGAACCTCCGCTCGGCGCTCAACGCCAACGGCTACGGCGCCGTGCAGATCGTCGGTGACGACAGCTTCGGCTGGGGCACCGCCGACGAGATCCTCGGTGACTCGGCCTTCCGCGCGGCCGTCGGCGTCGTCGGCTCCCACTACCCGTGCGGCTACCTGGGCGCGGCCACCTCGTGCCCGTCCAGCGCCAACGCCGTGGCCACCGGCAAACCGCTGTGGGCCAGCGAGTTCGGGTCGCAGGACTACATCTCCGGCTCGGCGCCCTACATCCGCAGCATCACCCGCGGCTACCTCGACGGCCAGATGACCGGCTTCGTCAACTGGCCGCTGGTCGCCGCGCTCTACCCGAACCTGCCGTTCAACACCGACGCCCTGGCGGTGGCGTCCTCGCCCTGGTCGGGGGCCTACCGACTGGGCCGCAGCCTGTGGACCAACGCCCAGGTCGCCCAGTTCACCCAACCGGGCTGGCGGTTCCTCACCGGCTCCGCGAGCGGCTACCTCGGCGGCAACCGCAACAACGGCTCGTACATCTCCCTGAAGTCGACGAACAACACCGACTACTCGACGATCTACGAGACGTCGACGACGGGATCCGCGCAGACGGTGACCGTGAACGTGACCGGCGGCCTGAGCACCGGCGCGCTGCACGTGTGGTCCACCGACCTCGGCTCGTCCAACCCGGCCGACTGGTTCGTCCGGCAGCCGGACGTCACGCCGAGCGGCGGCGCCTACTCGCTCTCCCTGCAACCGAACCGGATCTACTCGGTCACCACGACCACCGGCCAGGGCAAGGGGACGGC
>NZ_JBFAAX010000913.1:0-2183 GCF_040639995.1 Actinosynnema sp. NPDC023658
GTGGATCGGCGCGGGCGTGGCCGAAAGCAGCGGCCGAGGCGTTCCCCGCATGGCGCCGTACGCCCCTGGCCGACCGGCTGGCGATCGGCGGCGACATCCACCGCCGCATCCTCGCCCACCGCGACGAACTGGCTGCGGTGATGATGGCCGAGGGCTACCCGTCACAGGTGGCCGAGTGGTCCATCGCCGGCATCGTCCACAGCCTCAGCCCCGAGTACCTGGCCCGCGGTGCCGCGCAGATGGCGCGCGAGGAGACCGTCGGCAACCGCCGGCTGCTGGTCCGCCACCTGCCCGACGGGGTGATCGCGTTCCACCCGCCCCGCAACGCCGCCGCGACGCTGTCCTGCCTCGCGATCCCCATGATGCTCGCCGGCAACACACTGGTGATGCGCGCACCCACCGCCGTCCCGGCAGGCGTCATGTACGTGTTCCGCGAACTCGTGCTGCCCGCCCTGCGAGATGCGGGCGCGGCGGCGGGCGTGTGCAACATCGTCTGCGGCGGTGCCCAGGACATGCTCCAGGCATGGCTGGCCGACCCGCTGGTCGACGACATCGCCTTCGTCGGCAGCTCGGAACTGGGCCTGCAGGTCGGCGCGCAGTGCGTGCAGCACGGCAAGAAGCCCCTGCTGGAACTCGCCGGCAACGACGGCTTCGTCGTCTGGGAGGACGCCGACCTCGACCGCGCCGTCCCCGCCGCCGCCGAGGCGTTCCTCGCCTCCACCCAGATTTGCATGGTGCCCAAGTACGTCGTCGCCCACCCGGCCATCGCCGACGAGTTCATCACCCGCCTCACCACCCACGTCCGCGACCTGCGCCCCGGCCTGCCCACCGACCCCGGCACCACGCTCGCGCCGGTCGCCAAGGCCGCCGAGTTCCTGACCATGCTGGCCAAGTCCCAGGACGCCGGCGCCACCCTGCTGACCGGCGGCTCGCTGATCGACCTGCACGGCAACCCCAGCCCGCACGGCCCGTTCGTCCAACCCACCTTGGTGCGCGTCGACGGCCTCGGCACTGCCCGCACGCTCCCGGCCGTCACCGAGGAGACGTTCTTCCCGCTGCTGCCGATCGTCGTCCCCGAGGAAGATCCCGACTTGCTGGGGCAGGTGCTCGCACTGCTCAACGCCAACGCCTACGGCCTGCGCAACTCGCTCTGGGCCACCGACCCCGACACCATCGACCGCTTCCTCACCGACATCACCAACGGCGGCATCATCAAGGTCAACGACTCCCACTCCGGCACCGCTCCGTTCCTCCCCACCCACGGCGGAACCGGCCTCTCCGGCGGCCCGTTCGGCGAGACCTACTACCCGCTCCTGCGCGCGACCCACCTGCAAGCGGTGTCCATCGGCACGGACGTCGACATCGCCGAAGCGCTGGTGACCGTGGACACCGGCTCCCGTCCTTGAGGCGGCCCTGCCGAAGTGGTGACTCATCGTCATTCCAGGCGTTCCGAAATCTGCCGGTGTGGCGGCAGGTGGGATACCCGATCGGAGGGCATTGCGGGGTCGGCCGGTCGGGATACTAGAGGTCGTGGACCCGCCAACGGCCGCCCGGTATCCGCCTGTCGCCGTGTTCAGGGACCCGCGCCCCGGCGGGATCGTCCCGGACCTCGGCCTCTCCGCGCGCATCGGTGCGCGACGAACCGCGGTGGCACTGGCCGCGGTGCCGACGCACGCCGGCCCCGTCGAGCGCACGGCTGCCCTGAGACAGGCTTCGGCGGTCGCGGACGGGCTGGTGGCGGCGCTGTCCGCGCGAGGCGCGGCCGTGGTCGGCGAGGACATCCCGGCCGAGTCGACCAGCCAGTCGTTCTTCCGGGTGCGCGAGGTGGACCTGTCCGATCACCAGGCCGCCTGGCACGGTGCGTCGGTGGTGCAGCGCGGTCTGCGGGACCTGTGCGAGGCGCCGCTGTCGGGTGCCGATCTGGCGGTCGAGGTCGCGGGCATGGCGCAGGCCGTGCTCGACCTGACCGGTGCCGACGGCCCGGACGCTCCTCCGGACGAGCCGTTCCCCACCGCACGGGCGGCCGACGAGGCGTCGCGGGAAGAGCGCTGGACCGCACGGTGGATCGTCGGGCACCAGGTGCACGTGCTGTTCAACGTCTGCGCGGCGGTCGCGGTGACCGACGCCGCGCACCACCTGCGCCACGGCTCGGCGCGGACCGCTCTGCGGCGGCTCGGGCACGC
>NZ_JBFAAX010000914.1:0-2175 GCF_040639995.1 Actinosynnema sp. NPDC023658
GGCTTGACCGCGGTGACCGCCGAACCGACCTCCTCGACGATGCCCATCGGCTCGTGGCCGAGGATGTCGCCGAGCGTTCAACTCAGGTGCTCTGAGCGTTGGACTCTCGCGTTCCGAACGTAGGACTCTCGCGGTCCGGAGGTAGGACGCGCGAGGGGTTCGGCGCGGGTCAGGGGGTCGGTGAGCAGGCGGTGGCGCCCACGACCACCTCGCCGGTGAGGGTGGAGGCGGGGGTGAACCGCAGGTGCATGAGGTTCATCGCGATGCCGCCGTCGTTCGGCTCCGGGAACGTCGTCTCGCCGAACGTCGCGGTGGCCAGCACCGTGCCGTCGGCCGCCTTCACCTCGTGCACGTGGTTCGTCGGGATCTGGTCCGGCAGCCCGGTGAAGCCCTGCAGGCCGTCCGCCGCCCAGCCCGCGTTCGTGCCGGACTCGGTGCCCGTGCAGGCGAGCTTCCACTTCGCCACGCGCAGCCGCGGCCCGCCCACCGACATCAGGGCGGACAGCTCGAAGTCCGAGCCGATCGCCTCCGACCTGGTCCTGGTCGTGTTGTTCGCCGGGTCCACGACCTCCCGGGTGCACGACGACGTGCCGGGGCCGAACCGGACGCCCGTGCGCGTCACCGCCTCGGACGAGTTCGTCGTCGTGCCGTCCACCGCGCACGGCGCCAGCGGCGGCACGCTGACCTGCGTGCCGGCCTTGCCGAACGCGGCGGAGCCGACCGACGCCACCCCCGCCGGGTTGGCCGCCCACGCCGGTGGCGCGACGACCAGGCCGAGCACGAGCGCCGCGGTCACAGCCACGACCCGGCGCGCTCCGATCTGCTTCATCTTGTCGATGCCCTTCTGCTGTTCCCCCGACGAGACGACTATCGAGCCCGCGCCGGCGCTGGTAGATGATCTCGGGCGCACATCACCCACAAGAGGAAAAAGCGATACCCGATCGAGTGACCGGTGGCGGGGCCTCTTCAGCACGGGATGCGCAGCGGCAGCGACGCGGTGGAGAAGTCACCCGGCAGACCCACGAGTCGTTCCAACGCCCCGCGCACCCGGGACGCGGCGCGGCCGTCGCCGAACGGGTTGTGCCCCAGCGGCAGGCGCAGCCGGGAGCCGAGCACCCAGCCCGCCTCGGCCACGATCCGGATCGGGTCGGTGCCGACGAGCCACGCGCACCCCGCGTCCACCGCGGCGACCCGCTCGGCGGTGTCCCGCAGCACCAGCACCGGCACGCCGAACGTGGGCGCCTCCTCCTGGACGCCGCCGGAGTCGGTGAGCACCAGCGCGGCCCGGCGCAGCGCGCGCACGAAGTCGGAGTAGTCCAACGGCCCGGTGACCACGATCCGCTCGTGGCCGCCGAGCGCGTCCCGTGCCGCCGCGCGCAGCCGCGGGTCCGGGTGGACGGGCAGCAGCACGCGCACGTCGGGGTGCCGGTCGACGATCGCGCGCACGGCGTGCAGCACGCGGTCCAGCGGACGGCCCCACGACTCGCGCCGGTGCACGGTCACCAGCACCAGGCGCTCGGAGCGCTCGTCGAGCACGCGTTCCAGCAGCGCGAGGTCGGGGTGGCGGGCGGGCAGGTCGGCGGCGGCCACCCGCTGCACGGCGTCGACCACGGTGTTCCCGGTGACCACGATCCGCCGGTCGACCATGCCCTCGGCCAGGAGCGCCGCCGCGGCGTCGTCGGTCGGCGCGAGGTGCAGGGTCGCAATCCGGGCGATCAGCTGCCGGGTGCCCTCCTCGGGGAACGGCCCGGCGAGGTCGCCCGCGCGCAGGCCGGCGTCGAGGTGCGCCACCGGGATGCCGCGCCAGAACGCGGCGAGCGCGCCGGCCAGCGCGGTCGTCGTGCCGCCCTGCACGAGGACGACGGCCGGGTCGCGCCGGTGCAGCACCCGGTCGAACTGCGCGACCAGGCGGGCGGGCAGCCCCGCCGGACCGCCGGTGCGGCCCGGCACGTCCAGCTCGACGGTCGCGGCCAGGCCGAACGAGCGCAGCGACTGCTCCACCACGCCCGCGTCCCGTCCACTCCGGACGATCACCGGCCGGAGCACCGGGTGGTCGGCCAGCGCCAGGGCCACCGGTGCGATCTTCACCGCTTCGGGTCGGGTGCCCGCGAGCAGCACGACTTCCTTCACCTTGCTCCCTCCTCGACGGACAGGGGTGCGGTGCCCCGGAGGGCG
>NZ_JBFAAX010000915.1:0-2169 GCF_040639995.1 Actinosynnema sp. NPDC023658
CGGCTCTCGGCGCTGCTGGAAGGCCTCGACCGGTCGGTGCTGGAGCCCGCGCTGGCGGCCGAGCTGTCCGACGCCGAGCAGCGGGTCGTGCTGGCCAGGCGGGTGCACAACGACGCCGTGCGCGACACGTTGGCGCTGCGCCGGCGGCGGTCCGTGCGGTGGCTGCGGCTCGCGGGCACCGCGCCGACGCCGTCCTACTTCGAGATCGCCGAACCCGGCGGCGACGCCGAGGCGTCCGCGTTGACCCAGCGCGTGTCGGCGCGGGTCGTGCTGCTGGACGCCGAGGACCGGGTGCTGTTGTTCGAGGGCTTCGACCCCGGCCGACCGGACGAGCTGTTCTGGTTCACCGTCGGCGGCGGGGTCGAGCCGGGGGAGGACGTCCGGACCGCCGCGGTGCGCGAGCTGTTCGAGGAGACCGGAGCGACGGTCCCCGACGACCAGCTGATCGGTCCGGTGTGGAAGCGGCACGCCGTGTTCGCCTTCGACGGCTTGAACTACGCGGCGGTCGAGTGGTTCTTCGTCGGAAAGGTGGACGGGATCGACGTGGACACCTCGCGGTTCAACGAGATCGAGCAGCAGACCATCCGCCGGCACCGGTGGTGGTCGCTGGAAGAGCTGGCGTCGACCGACGCGACGGTGTACCCGGCCCAGCTGGCCGAGGTGCTGCCCGGCGCGCTGGTCGGGTGGGACGGCACGACCCGTTCGGTCCGATGATCGGCATCTCGGGCCGGGTGGACGACGTCGTCGCCTTCTACCGGGCACTGGAGGAGTCGGACCGGCCGCGGACGTGCTTCGAGTTCGTGGACGCCGAGGGCTGGGTCGACGAGGGCGCGCGGGCGCTCTACGAGACCGTGGAGCACGAGGGCGAGCTGATCGCGATCCGGCAGATCGAGCTGCCCTCGGCCGGCGGGATGCACCGCTACTCGTGGCGGCTGCTCGAAGACCCGTACGGCGGGCTCACGGACGAGCCGATCGACCCGCACGACGACCCGGTCAAGCCGATCCCCCGGGAGATGTTCGAAGCGGTGTGGAACTCGGCGTCACCGGACTCGTGACCGGTTCGTCCGGAACACCCGGATCGTCGCACCTGCGCGGTCGCGACCCGACCCGGCGGCACGGCCGGGCGCGGGCGCGCGACTCCGGGGGCGCCGCCGGGTGGGCCGGTCCGGCTACAGGATGAACGTCGCGATCATCTGGCCGAGCAACCGCACGTCGGCGTGGCCCTTGAACTCCAGCCGCACCCGGCCCAGGCCGCTGAACCACAGGTCCAGCTCGGCGTCCATGTCGAACGTGCCCGCCGTCTCGATGGAGAACGCCTGCACCCGGCTGTAGGGCAGCGACGTGAAGTCCTTCTTGCGGCCGGTCATGCCCTGGACGTTCACCGCGATGACCCGCTTGTTCGTGAACACCACGAAGTCGCGCACCGTCTTGAAGCTCGACACGATGTGCTCGCCCTGGATCAGGATCGGTGACACCTGCGACGCGATGTCCTCCGGCCGGCACGGCGCCAGCTTGAAGACGGACTGCTTCTCGAAGTCGATCACCCGTCCGACGGTACCGGCTACCGGGGCCAGCCCGCCGGGTTCGAGACCGATTCCCGGGAGATCCCCGACCCCGTCTCCGGGTGATCCCCGAACCGCTCGGCGTGCAGCCGCGCGAAGAAGTAGCAGAACGCCTCGCACTCCGCGTCCGTCACCGCCACCCGCGGGTCGCGGGCCACGGCCTCGTAGAAGTCCCGGCCCAGGGCGAGGATGAAGCCGCGCGCGTACAGGAAGCCGTCGTCCGAGCCGTCGGTGACCTGCTGCACGTCGGCCCGGTCGATCTCGTAGAGCTTGCGCTCGGCCACCCGGTCCAGCGCGGTCAGCTCCTCGCTCGACAGCCCGGCGCACGCACCGGCCAACGCCTCCAGCACCCGGTCGAGGTGCTCCTCCAGCTCGGCGGCCTCCTCGAACGCCTCGGCGGACACGTCGCGCTTGGCCAGGGCGGCCCGCACCTCGTTCGGCCCGGGACCGAGCCCGGCCCACGCGTCTTCCAGCAGCGCCCAGAAGCGGGCTTCCTCGGCAGCGGTCGGTGTGATCATGCGGCGACGGTAACAACGGGGTCCGACAATCCCCGGCACGCGGTGCCGTGCCGGGGTCCCCGACGCCGCCCGGCGACCGCCGTGCCGGG
>NZ_JBFAAX010000916.1:0-2166 GCF_040639995.1 Actinosynnema sp. NPDC023658
CCTCCTTGGCGCACGCGGCCTTGATCGCGTTCGACGGCTGCTGGTGCAGGCTGGCGTCCGGGCCCGCCACCACGCCGTGCGCGCCGATCTCGGCCAGCCAGGTCAGGCCCAGCTCCTCGGCCTTCGCCTTGCTCATCACGACCACGGCCGCCGCGCCGTCGGAGATCTGCGACGCCGAGCCCGCGGTGATCGTGCCGTCGGGGGCGAACGCCGGGCGCAGCTTGGCCAGCGTCTCCACCGTCGTGTCGGCGCGCACGCCCTCGTCCACGTCGACCAGCACCGGGTCGCCCTTGCGCTGCGGGATGGAGACCGGGGCGATCTCCTCGGCGAAGACGCCGTTCTTCGACGCCTCGGCGGCGAGCCGGTGCGACCGGGCGGAGAACTCGTCCTGCTCCTCGCGGGTCAGGCCGTGGCGCGCGTTGAACTTCTCCGTGGACATGCCCATCGCGACCTGGTCGAACGCGCAGAACAGGCCGTCGTGGGACATGTGGTCGAGCATCGTCACGTCACCGAACTTGAACCCGCCGCGCGACTTCTGCAGCAGGTGCGGCGCCTGGGTCATCGACTCCTGGCCACCCGCCACCACGACGTCGAACTCCCCGGCGCGGATGAGCTGGTCGGCCAGCGCGATCGCGTCGATGCCGGACAGGCACACCTTGTTGATGGTCAGCGCGGGCACGGTCATCGGGATGCCCGCCTCCACCGCCGCCTGACGTGCCGGGATCTGACCCGCGCCCGCGGTGAGCACCTGACCCATGATCACGTACTGCACCTGCTCGGGCGCGACACCGGCCCGCTCCAGGGCCGCCTTGATCGCGACGCCGCCGAGCTGTGCGCCGGAGAAGTCCTTCAACGATCCGAGCAGTCGCCCCATCGGGGTACGGGCCCCGGCGACGATGACGGAACCGGACACGGCAGCCTCCACAGCGGGTGTAAGCGGTTGTTAACTCGCCACGATACCCAGGGTTACCGCGGAGTAGCCGTGTGAGGCGCCGCACAGGGCTACCTGCACCGATTCGGCCGCTAGCCTTTCCGCCCATGGAAGAACTCTCGGGCTTCGTCACCGCCATCGACCACGTCGGCATCGCCGTGCCCGACCTCGACGACGCGATCGCGTTCCACCGCGAGCACTTCGGCCTGGAGGTCGCGCACGAGGAGGTCAACGAGGAGCAGGGCGTGCGCGAGGCGATGCTGCGCGCGCCGGGCGACGACGGCACGGGCACCGCCGTGCAGCTGCTCGCGCCGCTGACCCCGGAGTCGACCATCGCGAAGTTCATCGGCCGGTCCGGGCCGGGGTTGCAGCAACTGGCCTACCGGGTGTCCGATGTGGACGCCGCGGCGGACGCGCTGCGGGCCAAGGGCCTGCGGATGCTGTACGAGTCGGCCAGGCGCGGCACGTCCGGCAGCCGGGTCAACTTCGTGCACCCGAAGGACGCGGGCGGCGTGCTGGTGGAGCTGGTGGAACCGGCCCGCTGACCGGTCAGGGCTTCTCCAGGGCGGCGGCCACGAACGACAGCTCCAGGTCCATGCGGTCGTCGCCCGGCGCGTGCCGGGCCACCGAGTGCCGGTAGCTGACCGCGAGCCCGAGCAGCGCGGAGGCGCTGTCCACGTCCTTCGCCGTCACCGCCGCACCACCGGCCGCGAGGATGACGTTGCGGATCTGCCGCACCACCGACTCGTAGCGCTCGTGCAGCGCGTCGCGGACCGCCTTGTGCGTGTCCGCCTCGCGCCACAGCAGGTGGCTGAGCAGCGGCGACGCTTCCAGCCTCGCGTCCAGCGCGGCGACGAGCCTGCGCAGGCTCTCCCCGATGTCCCCGACGACCACCACCCGGCGCGCGTCGACGTTGCCGTCGGGCAGGCGCTGCACGAGCGCCGCCAGCAGGTCGCCCTTGCGGCGGAAGTAGTAGTGCACGAGCCCCTTGGGCACGTCCGCCCGTTCCGCGATGCGCGAGGTGGGCGTCGCGTCGAAGCCCGACTCGGCGAACAACTCCTCGGCCGCCTGCAGGATCCGTTCACGGGCCGACGAGCTCAAGGCTCCGCCTTTCTGTGTTGATTGCCCCGGCTCCGCCGAGGCGGGGGGGGCCCCCGCGAGGGCGGCGGGCGGCGCCCCCCGCAGCCGCCGGCCACATGAGGGGGTCGGGGAGGGGGGCGGGGCGGCGAGGGGCG
>NZ_JBFAAX010000917.1:0-2165 GCF_040639995.1 Actinosynnema sp. NPDC023658
CCTGACCAAGTACCTGTCCACGTTGATCTTCTTCCCGCTGTCGCACAACCCGCGCGAGTCGCCCGCCGTGCCGAAGTGCACGACGCGACCGACATCACCCCGTACCAGAAACCACAGGGCGACTGACACAGGAGCGAGCGAATGGCGAACGGTCAATGACGAGGATCCGGGGGACGTGCCCGCTACCCGGATCCGTTGTCACGGCGGGTCGGTCACAACGGACTGGTCTGCTGGTCGATGCCGAACAGCTCCCACGGCTGCACGTGTTGGGTGATCTCGTCCGATGGGATCATGCAGATGTCGGGTGCCCAGGCGAGGAACCGCTCGCCTTGCGGGGCGGCGATGTCGAACCGTTGTGCCTCAGGGCCGTGTTCGGCGGCCGGTCCGAGGTCGCGGGTGGAGGCGCGGGGGTGCCACACAACGAAGGCGGGCATCGGAATCTCGACCCCTGCCAACGTCATCGTCTGCGGTTCGTTCCGGATAAGGACGGCGTGCTCGTCGGAGGGTAGTTCGCCGCGAGGGTCGATCCGTGGGCCGATCGAGCGGGCGAGCTCGACGACTCGTCCTTCGTGGAGTCGTCGCGCGACCCGAAGCAGGATGCGTTCCTGATCGCCGATGGTGGTGGGACGGCCCAGGCTTCGGCCGGTGAGGGCTCCGATGGCCAGGACGTCTTCGAGCGTGTCGATGACCACCCGGAGTTGTTCGGTCTCCTCGGCGGTGAGGTCGGTGGTGGTGAAGGTCAGGTGCGGTTCGTCGTCGTGTTCGCCGTAGAACGCCAGGGTGTGTGCCTCGCCCGCCTGCATTTGGAAGCGGCACAGCGCCAGATGGGCCGTGTTGCTGTCGGTTGCGCTGACCAGCTTCATCGACGGTGGACCCGGCTGTCCGTCGGCCACCGGGAACCGTAGACGGCACACCACTCCGCCAGCGATCAGGGCGTCGGCGCCCTGTCGATCCTCCGCGTCGGCGGGGCGGGGCACGATGGCGGCGTCGTAGGCGGCCACCGGGGTTCCGTCGGCATGGCTGAGCACCACCCGCAGTCGTGTCGCCGAGCCCTGTCGGAGTGCTTCGACGGCGGTGAGATCACGCCAGGTTCCCCCAGGTTGCTCGGCGAAGTCTGCCGCGGTCGCTTCGGTTCCGGCGGGTGCGACGCGGATGATGCCCTCCTCGATGATCTCCGGACCCACGACGACGTCGCGTTCCCAGTCGGCGGCATCGAGCACGACCACGCCGGCGTCGCGCAACTTCTCCACGTAGCGCAACGTCCGCACGACCAGTTCGGCGATCCGGCAGTAGTAGCGCACTGCGGCCAGGTAGCGCTGCCGCATCGGGTAGTCCAGGGCGTCGCGCCTGCGCTGGTCGGGGTCGACGTGCACGAGGTCGATGTACATCCACGCCTCGGCTAGGAGCACGTTGGACACCGGGGTGAGGGTGTCGGGAACCTCGGTTCCCCTCCACTGAACCAGCCCGTAGGTCTCGGCGGTCGTGGCCGTTTTCCACGCCTCGCGCAGCTCGTTCGACTCGTCACGGTACTGCTCGACGTCAGGGGCCGGACTCGTGTCGAGCAGGCGCTTCAACGCCTTGGTGACCTTGAAGTGGTAGACCGACTCTTTGTCGAGAAGCAGCGGGCGGACGCGCGCGGCCAAGGATTCGAAGACCTCCTCGTCGGGAGGAAGGCGATGGCGGATCCGACTGGTCCCGTCGGGGCTCAGGTGTACGTCGAACCGTTCCCGGGCGAGATCGGAGAGAACGGTGAGGTCCCGGACGAGCGAGTGGGCCTGGATGCGCCGGGCGCGGACGATGAAGGCGCCGACGACTTCGTGGTGACTCGGTGACACCTGGACCATCATGCCGTGGCCTGTCCGCGAACGATGCGCAGCGGTGACTGGCCCCGAGCAGCAACGAGATGCCGACAATGCCGTTGGTCGTGATCATGACCGCCGCGAACACGGTGTCGCGGGCCAGCGACGCGGCCTCGGGCCCGCCGGACGCCATCAGCGTGACGATGAGCGCCACCTCGATCACGGTCACCGCGACCGCGAGCACCAGCGAGCCGAACGGCTCCCCCACGCGCAGCGCCACGACCTCGGCGTGGTGCACCGCGGCGAGGTCGTGGCGGCGAGGGCGACGGCCACAAGCGCCACCAGGAGGCCGCCGGGGTTGCGGCC
>NZ_JBFAAX010000918.1:0-2158 GCF_040639995.1 Actinosynnema sp. NPDC023658
CGCCACCGGCGCGCGGACCCGATCAGTCCAGGACCTGTGGGGGGTCCATGACCGGGCGGTCGCAGGCCATCAGCCAGCGACCGTCATCACCGCGCCGCAGCACGTCGGTGCAGCGGCCCGTGATGCGGACCTTCTTCCCCTCCTCGTTGGTGGTGTCGATGACGAACGTGACACCGATCAGCGAGACGTCGCCCGCCACGTAGGCGTGCGTGAGGGTCGCCTCCAGGTGCGGCTTCGGCGTCAGGAACTCGACGAACCACTTCTTGCGCGCCTCGCCGGTCAGCTGGCCGCCGGAGAAGTTGGAGATCGCGTCGGGCCGGTAGAGCCGGTCGAACAGCTCACCGTCACCGGAGTTGAAGACGTCGATGAAGATGTCGTTCTGGGTGTCGATGTCATCGGTGAGATCGGGGAAATCGGGGTCGACCCGGATTGCGGTGGACATCTTTACGTCCTGCTTCCTTCTGGGCGGAGCGGGTCCGCAGGTCCAGCGGGCGAGTTCGGTCGTCTCGCTACCGGCAAAATAACCCGGCGACTTTCACGGCCCGCTCACACACCGGTAACCGGACCGGGTCGACCGGGTGGTTACCGCTTTATGAGAACGGTTTCCGCGGGCGCCGCTAACGTTCCGAACCGACCCCCGCCGACAGTCGACCGAAGGGCCAGATGCCATGCGAGAAACCGAGAAGGACGGTCGCGCGGTCGTCGACGCCGTCCGCGACCTGGTGCCGCGGCTGCGCGCCAACGGCCAGGAAGCAGAGGACCGGCGGTGGCTGCCGGACGAGAACATCAAGCTGCTGGAGGAGGCGGGCGTCTTCCAGGCCGCCGTGCCGCGCAAGTTCGGCGGCCTCGACCTGCCCGTGGCCGACCAGGTCGCCATCGTCGAGGAGGTCGCCCGCGGATGCGGTTCGACGGCGTGGGCCGTCAACGCCTGGATCTCCAGCGCCGGTGTCGTCGCGGCCTACCCGGACCAGGCGCAGGAGGAGGTCTTCGCGGGCGGCTCGGTGCGCGTCTCCGGCGGCTTCACGCCCACCGCCACCCTGGTGCCGACCGAGGGCGGCTACGTGCTCGACGGCGCGTGGCGGTTCAACACCGGCATCCGCGGCGCCGACTGGAACATCGTCGCGGCGATGGTGCTGCGCGACGGCGCGACCGAGTCGCACGAAGAGGTGTACGCCGTCGTCCCGCAGTCGAAGTTCACCATCGCCGACGACTGGCACGTCTCGTCCGCCGCCGGCACCGGCAGCTCGACCAGCTCGGTGAAGGGGCTCTTCGTCCCCGCCCACCGCGTGGTGGACGCCGCCGCGCTCACCGAGGGCACGACGGGCGACCGCTGGAACGCCGGCCTGCACGGCCGCGACTACGGCCTGATCCCGTACGTCATGGTGCCCTCGCTGGCGGTCTACATCGGGCTGGCGAAGCAGGCGCTGGAGCTGTTCGTGGCACGCGCGCCCGGCCGCGGCATCGCGTACACGAACTGGACCGAGCAGTCCGAGCACCCGCACGTGCAGATCCAGCTCGCCACCGCCGCCAACAAGATCACCGCGGCGGAGGGCCTGCGCGACCGCGTCACGGACCTGATGCAGGACCGCGCCGACCGCGCGGTCGAGGTCACCACCGGGGAGAAGGCCGCGATCCGCGGGCGGATCGGCTACGGCATCCAGCTCGCCAAGGAGGCCGTCGAGATCGTCTACACCCTCTCCGGCGCCTCGGTGATCCAGAAGGCCGTGCCGATCCAGCGGGTCTACCGCGACACGGTGGGCCTGGCGCTGCACGGCCTGATGGCGCCGGTCACGAACCTCGAGGTGCACGGCCGCGTGCTGCTCGGGCTCGAGCCGGACACGTACTTCCTCTGACCCGCCCGACCACCCGAAGCACACGCAGGAATGGAGCCAGACCGATGTCCGCGAGCACGGCGACGATCCACCCGACCGAGGACCTCGACAAGCACCTGGAGCACTACGTCCAGGCGTTCAACTCCAACGACCCCGAGGTCCTGGAGCAGTTCTACACGGAGGAGGCCATCGCGGTCTGGGAGCCGCACACCCCGTTGCAGGGCGAGGCCCGCCGCGAGGCCGCCCGGGAGTTCCTGTCCCGCAAGCCCACGATGACCGCGGTGGAGCGCGAGCGGTACGTCACCGGCGACACCATCCTGTTCATC
>NZ_JBFAAX010000919.1:0-2157 GCF_040639995.1 Actinosynnema sp. NPDC023658
CTGCGGCCGGTCAGCGGGGGCAGGGTGGCGTCGGGCCGGTCGAGGCCCCGGCGTTGCAGCTCCTGCGTGAGCGCGGCGAACGCGGGCACGAGCAGCGCGCGGCTGTCGAGCACCGGGCCGCTGAAGTAGTTGTCGAAGATGCAGTAGTACGCCTGGCCGATGGTCGTGAGCGTGGCCGGCGTCTGCGCGGGCGGTGGCTGCTGGGGGTTCGGCCGGGCGCAGGCCGGAGGTCGTTCCGGGCCTGCCGACGAGGTGCCGACCCCGGCGCCGGCGAGTACGGCGGCCACGGCGAGCAGCGCGGCCCCCCTGGCGAGCGGACGCCATCTGATGATCACGAGATTCCCCTTGGTGTCGCCGGTCGTGGCAACGGCGAGTTCTACGCCAGGCGCAGTTTCGGCAGGGTTTCACCGGCGATGAGACCTCGGCGAAACCGGTGGCCGCCGATACTGGTGCGCGTGCGGGTGCTCATGGTCGAGGACGACGAGGAAATGGCGCTCACGGTGGCGACGGGGTTGCGGCGGGCGCACATGGCCGTCGACGTGGCGTTCGACGGCACCGGCGGGCTCGAACGCGCGCTGTGCACCGAGTACGACGTGATCGTGCTGGACCGGGACCTGCCCGGGACGCACGGCGACGACGTGTGCGCGGCGCTGATCGCGGCGGGCTGCCGCAGCCGGATCCTCATGCTGACCGCGGCGGCCACCACCGAGGACCTGGTCGACGGGCTCGGCCTCGGCGCGGACGACTACCTGCCCAAGCCGTTCGACTTCCGGGCGCTCGTGGCGCGGGTCGGGGCGCTCGCGCGGCGGGCGCACCCGGCCGTGCCGCCGGTGCTGCGCCGCGGTGACCTGGTGGTAGACACCGCGCGCCGCCGTGCCGCCCGCGGTGACCGGGCGCTGGACCTCGCGCCGAAGGAGTTCGGCGTGCTGGAGGTGCTGCTGGCCGCGACCGGTCGGGTGGTGTCGGCGGAGGAGCTGCTGGAACGGGTGTGGGACGAGGCGACCGACCCGTTCACCAACGCGGTCAAGATCACGGTGAGCAGGCTGCGGGCCAAGCTCGGCGACCCGCCCGTGGTCGAGACCGTGGCCAGGAGCGGGTACCGGATCTGATGGGCGCGCTCACCGGTCGCCGCCGCCTGCCGCGCCGGACCGTGCGGTTGCGGCTGACCCTGGTCTACGGCGGGTTGTTCCTGTTCTGCGGCGCGGGGCTGCTGACCGTCACCTTCTTCCTGGTGCGGCACACCGTGACGCCGGTGGACGACGTGACCGTCTTCGATTACCCCGGTGTGGCGGGTGACGCCCGGCCGCGCGACCCGCTCCCGCGTCCCGGCAGCGAGGCCGCGCGGATCGTCGCGCAGGCCGAGCGGGCGCTGACCGAGCAGCGGCAGGACGTGCTGCGCGAGCTGCTGGTGCAGTCCTGGGTCGCGCTCGGCCTGACCGTGGTGCTGGCCCTGGCGCTCGGCTGGTGGGTGGCGGGTCGCGTCCTGCGCAGGCTGCGCACCATCACGACGGCCGCGCGGGAGATCTCCGCGACGAACCTGCACCGGCGCCTCGCCCTCGCCGGGCCGGACGACGAGCTGAAGGAGCTGGGCGACACGTTCGACGAGCTGCTCGACCGGCTGGAGGCCTCGTTCCAGGCGCAGCGCCAGTTCGTCGCCAACGCCTCGCACGAGCTGCGCACGCCACTGGCCCGCCAGCGCGCGATCGGGCAGGTGGCGCTGGACGACCCGGACGCGACCGTGTCGTCGCTGCGCGCGGCCCATGAACGGGTCCTGGCGGCGGGCTTTCAGCAGGAACGGCTGATCGAGGCCATGCTCACGCTGACCCGCGGTCACGCCGGCCTCGACGTGCGCCACCCGTTCGACCTCGGTGAGGTGGTCGTCGAGGTGGTGGACGCCCGTCGGACGGCGGACGTCGACCTGCGGGTGTCGGTCGAGCCGTGCGTGGTCCGCGGGCACCGCGCGCTGGCCGAGCGCCTGGTGGTGAACCTGGTGGACAACGCGGTGCGGCACAACGTGCCCGGCGGGTGGGTGCGGGTGTCGTGCGCCGCGGGCGTGCTGGGCGTGACCAACACCGGACCCACCGTGCCCGCGGGCGAGGTGGAGCGGATCTTCCAGCCGTTCCACCGGCTCGCGCCCGCCCGGACGGGGCACGGCCT
>NZ_JBFAAX010000920.1:0-2153 GCF_040639995.1 Actinosynnema sp. NPDC023658
TCGACCGGCCCGGCTGCACGTTCTTCGGGCGCCGCCTGGAGCACCCCGACTCGCGGGTCTCGGTCCGCCTGGAGCCGGGCACGGCGCGGGCCGGCCTGAGCATCCGGTGCGACGAGGCGCACCACTACGACCTGGAGGTCGTGTCCGGCCGGGTGGACGTGGTCGCGCGGATCGGCCCGGTGCGCCAGGTCGTCGCGAGCCGGACCGTGAGCCCCGGACCGGTCACGCTCACCATCGTCACCCGCACCACCGACCTCGTGCCGCCGTCGTCCGTGCGGCCGACCGACGAGCCCACGGGCGTGGCGCCCGCCGGACCCGACACCATCGCGTTCCACGTGGACGACGATCCCGGACCGCTGGCCGAGCTGAGCGGGCGCTACCTGACGCCCGACTTCACCGGTGGGCTCGCCGGGCGGGTCGTCGGCATGTACGTCACCCGCGGGGTCGCGGCGTTCGACTGGTTCGACCACCGCGACCGGCTCTCACCGACCGGGTGAGCGGACGCCCGTCCGCTGACCCGGTGCACCGACGTCCCCCGGAGGTTCACCTGATGAAATCGACGCTGTTGTCCTCGGCGGTGCCGCGGCGCGCGGGAGCACTGCTCACCGCGATCCTCTGCGCCCTCGTGCTCGCGCCCGCGATGGCCAGAGCGGACAACCCGATCGTCCAGCACATCTACACCGCCGACCCGGCCCCGCTGGTGTACAACGGGCGGGTCTACCTCTACACCGGCCACGACGAGGACGCCTCGACCTGGTTCACCATGAAGGAGTGGCGCGTCTGGTCCTCCGACGACATGGTGAACTGGACCGACCACGGCTCGCCGATGAACCTGTCCACGTTCTCCTGGGCCAAGCAGGACGCGTGGGCCGGGCAGACGATCGAGCGCAACGGCAAGTTCTACTGGTACGTGCCGGTGGTGAACAAGGCCACCGGTCGGATGGCGATCGGCGTGGGCGTGGCCGACAGCCCCACCGGGCCGTTCCGCGACGCGATCGGCCGCCCGCTGGTGGAGAACGGCGAGATCGACCCGACCGTCTTCATCGACGACAACGGGCAGGCGTACCTGTACTGGGGCAACCCGAACCTGTGGTACGTGCGGCTCAACGCCGACATGACCTCGTTCTCGGGCAGCCCCACCAAGGTCCAGCTCACCACGGCGGGCTTCGGCAGCCGCTCCGGTGACGCGAACCGGCCGACGCTGTACGAGGAAGGCCCCTGGGTCTACAAGCGCAACGGCATGTACTACAACGTGTTCGCCGCGAAGTGCTGCTCGGAGTTCATCGCCTACTCCACCGCGCCGACCGCGACCGGGCCGTGGACCTACCGCGGCACCGTCATGCCCACCCAGGGCAGCAGCTTCACCAACCACGCCGGCATCGTGGACTTCAAGGGCAGCTCGTACTTCTTCTACCACAACGGCGCCCTGCCCGGCGGTGGCGGCTTCACCCGTTCCGTCGCGGTGGAGAAGTTCACCTACAACGCCGACGGCACCATCCCGACCATCAACATGACCACGGGCGGCGCACCGCAGGCGGGCACGCTGAACCCGTTCATCCGCCAGGAGGCCGAGACGATCGCCTGGGGTTCGGGCATCGAGACCGAACCGTCCTCCGAGGGCGGGATGAACATCGGCTGGATCGAGAACGGCGACTACGTCAAGGTCAAGGGCGCCGCGTTCGGCTCCGGCGCGAGGTCGTTCAGCGCACGGGTCGCCTCGGCGGGCTCCGGCGGCACGATCGAGGTCAGGCTGGACAGCACGAGCGGTTCGGTGGTGGGGCGCTGCGCCGTCTCCGCGACCGGCGGGTGGCAGACCTGGTCCACCGTAAACTGCGGGGTCAGCGGCGCGACCGGTACCCACGACCTCTACCTGCGGTTCACCGGCGGCAGCGGCTACCTGTTCAACATGAACTGGTGGCAGTTCACCGCCTGAGTCCCGGCCGATCGTTAACTCGGTGAACTGAGAAAGTTCACGCTCACAAAGGATGGTGGTACGGCGGCGCAGGGGGTGCTTCTCCCTGGTGGAAACCGGGTCGCGCAAGGGTTCTTGACGAAGGTTGTGACACGGCTTACTGTCGTGAGCGCTAACAATCGGAGTTTCGACCGAAACTTTCGTAGCGACGGTCGAGGGGGACTCGACCCGGTTTCCGCAC
>NZ_JBFAAX010000921.1:0-2152 GCF_040639995.1 Actinosynnema sp. NPDC023658
GCACCTCGGTCACCGCGGTGGCGCGCTCGGCCTCCTGCCCCGGACGTGGCGGCTGCGTGTGCTGAGCGTTCAACTCACGCGTTCTGAACGTAGGACTCTCGCGACGTGAACGTAGGACTCTCGCGGTCTGGAGGTAGGACACGCGTGACGTGGAGGTAGGACACGCGGAGCGGAGCGGGGTGAGGAGGGGTTAGGCGGGGCCCTTGCGGGCGGCCAGGTCGCCCAGGCGGCGGAGGGTCTCGCGGTTGCGCGGGGTCAGGTAGAGGGTCTGGGCCTGCTGGGGCAGCAGGGAGAGCGGGCCCTTGATGGCCTCCTCCAGCATGGTGACCTCGGTGCCGTCGGAGGTGGCCTTCAGCTCGAACCGGATCCGCGCCGCGCCCAACGGCCACAGCCGCGCCTCCAGCTCCAGCATCCGGGGCGGGTCGACGTCCAGCACGGTCGTCACGTCCTTCACCGCCACCGGCCACGCGCCGACGCTGTGGTGGATCCTGGTCCCCGTCCCCGGCCACCCCGCGTCGACCTCGCGGATGTGCGCCGCGCCGACCACCCAGCCCGCGTACGACCAGCCGTCGGCCAGCACCGCGAACACCCGCTCCACCGACGTGGGCACCGCCCAGCGCACCTCGATCATGCGCACCGGATTCCCCGCCCGAACCGGCGGAAACTACCCGCCGGGGCTACTT
The DNA here is from genome assembly GCF_040639995.1 of Actinosynnema sp. NPDC023658. NCBI lineage: Bacteria > Bacillati > Actinomycetota > Actinomycetes > Pseudonocardiales > Pseudonocardiaceae > Actinosynnema > Actinosynnema sp. NPDC023658. The sequence continues at coordinate 684 of NZ_JBFAAX010000921.1, forward strand.
GGCGCGGGTGCCCTTGAGCTTGACCAGGTCGGACTCGAACAGGTCTGCGATCACGGCCAGCCCACCGGGTGTCGCCGGGTCCGGCCTGGCGATGTAGGACTGCGTCGCGGACGGCCGACCCACCAGCGAGAACCGAAGCTGGCCGGTGAGGCTCTTCGTGTCCACCTTGCTGGTGTCCTGGAACGCCCGCAGCACGCCGTCACGGGTCAGGTCGCGCTCGGCGCACGCCTTCTCCAGGATCGCCGCGAACGCCATGCCGATGACGTAACCGTGGTCGACCGAACCGGTCGGCTCCAGGTCCGGGTACTTGCGGGTGAACGCCTCGGCCACCGCGCGCGGTCCCGGCTGGTCGGTGGCGAACGGCGCGATCGGGGACACCACCTGCACCCGCTTCACCACGGCCGCCGCCGCGGGCGACTGCAGGATCAGCGGGTCGTAACCGACGGCGTTGACCAGGAACGGCACGTCCCAGCCGAGCCGCTCGGCGGTGGCGACGGCGGTCGCGGTCTGCTGCGGCGACGTGCTGAGGAACACCGCCTTCGCACCCGCGGCACGCAGCTCGGCCACCTGCGCGGCCACGTCGGCGGTCTCCGGCACGCCCTTCGCCACGAGCCGCATGCCCCACTGCTCGGCGGCGAACGTGCTGCCCTCCAGGGCGTTGCGGCCGTAGTCGCTGTCGACGTAGACGTGCCCGATGGTGTCGCCCTCGTGGATCGCACCGGCGCGCTTGACGTGGTCCAGGCCGTTGATGACGTCGAGGTCGTAGGTGGTGCCGACGATGACCATGTGCGGATTGCCGAGCAGGCTCGCGGACCAGGACGCGGGCGCGGCGATGGCCCGGGTCTGCATCAGGTCCGGCTCGATGGCTTCGGTCATCGGCGCACCGGTGACGTCGATGAACCCGAGCACCTGCGGCTCCAGGTCGAAGTACGCCTCCAGCGCCCGGTTGACGTCGTAGCCGTGGTCGGCCTGCTTGAGCTCGACCTTGCGGCCGCAGATGCCGCCGCGCTCGTTCAGCTCGCCCAGGAACAGCTCGTAGCCCTTGATGCGGATGAGCGAGGTGGCCGAGAACGGGCCCGTCATGTCGGTGAGCACGCCCAGCGAGATGGTGCCGGCGGTGACGCCGGGTCCCGCCTTGACCGGTGGCTCCCCCTCGGCGCCGCACCCGGCCACCAGCAGGGCGAGGACGGTCGACCCGACCACGAAGTTGCGCACCAACGGAACTCCCACCGCCTGAGGTTACCGATCGGTACGGAGTATTGGCCGACGTCACCCGGATCGCCTAATCCTGTGACATACCGCACGGTCGGTAACCTTTTCCGGGAGCGTTCCACCACCCGTCCGCCGACGTCCGCCACCCGAACAGCCCTCTATCCCGACACGGGGTGGCGCCACGGACGATTCGGTTTCCGAATGCGCGGGAAGGGCCGACGCGCCAGAACGCCGCGAGGGCCGACGGGGTCTCCGTC
>NZ_JBFAAX010000922.1:0-2151 GCF_040639995.1 Actinosynnema sp. NPDC023658
CCGCCGCGTGGGTCGCGCCGACCTCGGCGGTCAGGACGACCCGCGCGTGGCGGTTCACCGGTGGCCGGCGGCGGGGGACGCCCGCTCCGCTCCACCCCGCGTCACACCCACCCCCGTTCGCACGCGATCACGCCGAGCTGGAAGCGCGAACGCACGCCCAACAGGTCCTGGAGGCGGGTGATCCGCCGGTGCACGGTGCGGAGGCTGACACCCAGCTCCCGCGCGATGGTCTCGTCGATCGCGCCCGTGCTCATGAGGCGCAACAAGCGCCGGGTCGCCCTCGTCCGCGTCGTCGACGTCGTCCACCGGGGGCACGGTCGACCCGATCGGCTTGAACGTGGTCATGGCGCGTGGCCCCGATCCCACGCGGTGGTCGGGTGATGAGGTGTCTCCGGGTGGTCGGTCGGTGACGCGGAATCGGCCCGGGAGTGGGCGGTGGCCGCCGTGACGAGCAGCGCGGCCGGCATTCGCAAGCCGGGGGACATTGCTTTCCTTCCGATGGCGACAGTGGCAAGGGAATGGAGGGTCAGCGGTGGCGGAAGACCCGGCACGGCGGCCGGATGCGCGGGCGGGGCATCCGGGTGTGTCGTGCCGGGTGGGGCGGTGCGGGGGAGGTGGACGCGGGACGCCGGACGCCGGAGCTCACCGGAGCACCCGACGTCGGTTCGGGTCCGCACACCCGACGACCACCCTCGGCCGTGCCGGATCGGTTCGTCCAGGACTCCTCACGCCGGTGGTTGTGGCATTGGCTGTCATGGACTGCTCCACTGCGTCGTGGTCCCGCCGGTACGTCGAGGGTCGGATCGGTGGATGTGTCTGACTCTTGCCTGTGGCCGATCGGGTAGCCGGTCCGACCCGGACCCGGGTCCCGCCTGCGTCCACGACCTTCCCGTCACACCATGACAGCGGTCAGAAGCCGTTCAAGTCAAGGGAAGTCCGAGGTCGACTTCGAGGGCCGCGAGTCGTCGAACTCGTTCGACGCGGTTTCGGCCCTGTCCGACCGTGCTCGCCACGACACCGTGAGCACCCGGATAAGTCAGTCTTACGGTGAATCAGCAACACCGCCTGGGCCGAAGGCCGCAGGGGTGTCCACCCTTCGGACGCGGGGGACTGGTCGGTTCGGCTCGACGGGCACGATGTGCACGTTCACAAGCGTTGTCACGTCACGGGTCCGTCGCTGATGCCTAAGTTCCGTAAGTCAGCGAAGTATTACGAAAAATTTGCGCGAGTTAACGCTAACAACGACGCCCTCGCGGCGGTTGACGCCTCCGGAACGGGCCGGCTAGCGTTGGCCGTCGCCAGGGTTGGTTCGACCGGCCGCCGTCCTCCGGGTCGGTGCCGCGCCGCGAGTCGCGCCACCCCGCCGTGTCGGTGACGTGGTCGCGATGCGGGAGGTGCGGTGGCCGGACGTCGGCTGGTCGCCGCGGTGGCGGCGGCGTTCCTGGTGACCGCGCTCGCGGTCGTCGTGGCCTGGCCGGGCGGAACGGACGGTCCTCAAGGGACCGTCGCGGTGGGTCGCGCGCCGAAGATCGGTGCGGCGGCCACCACGCCGCTCGCGAGCGCGCCCACGAACCCGTCCGCGCGCGCGGTCCCCTCCACCACCGTCGCGCCGTCGACGTCGGCCACGACCACGTCGGACGACGCGCCGCTCGCCGGGAGGATCAAGCCGGGGGTCGCGTACCCGGGCGTCGCCACGTTCTACCGCTCGGACGGGGGAGGGGCGTGCCTGTACGACCCGGGCCCGGACGCGTTGACCGCGGCGATGAACTGGACCGACTACGAGGGTTCGCAGGCGTGCGGGGCGCACGTCCTGGTGCGGGCGGCCAACGGCGCGAGCGTGACGGTGCGGATCACCAACCTGTGCCCGCTGCCGTGCCGGGTCGGGCAGCTGGACCTGAGCGAGGAGGCGTTCGACCGACTGGCGGCGCGCGACCTCGGGGAGGTCCCGATCACCTGGACGCTGGTGAGCCCGCCGACGTCCGAGGGCATCTCGATCCGCTACAAGACCGGGTCGACGCGGTACTGGTGCGGCATCCAGGTGATCGACCACCGCAACCCGGTGGTCCAGGAGGCACCTGGAGATCACCTGGGACGGGCACAGTGCCATGCTCGCTGATCTCGGTTCGACAAACGGCACCACGGTGAACGGCA
>NZ_JBFAAX010000923.1:0-2147 GCF_040639995.1 Actinosynnema sp. NPDC023658
GGCGGCGTCGACGGGCTCGCCCGCCAGGAGCCGCACGGACGCGTCGGGCTCGGTGAGGTTCACGCCGTTGTGCCCGCGGTCCAGGCCCAGGACGCTGGTCAGCCGGGCGGGGCCCTTGGCGAGTTCGGCGTCGCTGCGCGCGGCCGGGCGGCGGGCGCGGGCCAGGGCGGACCCGGAGACCACCTCGCCGGCCCTCAGCAGCACCGCGCCGGGCACGCCGTCGGTCAGCGAGACCACGTTCGCGCAGAAGTGCATCCCGTAGACGAAGTACACGTACAGGCGGCCGGCGGGGCCGAACATCACGTCGTTGCGGGGCGTGCGGCCGCGGTAGCAGTGCGAGGCGGGGTCGTCGCCGCCCCGGTAGGCCTCGACCTCGACGATCCGCAGGCCGACCACGCCCTCGTCGGTGGTCGACTCGATGACGCTGCCGAGCAGGAGCCGCGCGGCGTCGACCGGGTCGACCGCGAGCTCCCGCTCGGTGAGCTGCCTAGGTGTTGCGGGCAACGGACACCTTGTCGCGCAACCTCTTCAACTGCTCCGCGACCCGTTCGGGGGCGGTGCCGCCGTAAGCGTCCCGTGACGCGATGGAGCCTTCCACGGTCAACACGCTACGCACGTCCGGCGTCAGCGCGGGAGAGATGGTGGCGAACTCCTCGTCGGTGAGGTCCTCCAGGCCGACGCCGCGGCCCTCCGCGACCCGGACGCACTCGCCGGCGGCCTCGTGCGCGACCCGGAACGGCACGCCCTGCCGCACGAGCCACTCCGCGATGTCGGTGGCCAGGGTGAACCCGGCCGGCGCGAGCCGCGCCATCCGCTCGGTGTCGAAGCGGATGGTGCCGATCATCCCGGCCAGGGCGGGCAGCAGGAGCTCCAGCTGCTCGACCGAGTCGAACAGCGGTTCCTTGTCCTCCTGGAGGTCGCGGTTGTAGGCGAGGGGCTGGGCCTTCAGCGTCGCCAGCAGCCCGGTCAGGTTGCCGATGAGCCGGCCGGACTTGCCGCGGGTCAGCTCCGCGACGTCGGGGTTCTTCTTCTGCGGCATGATCGAGCTGCCGGTGGCCCAGGCGTCGTCCAGCACCGCGAAGTGGAACTCGGCGGTGGTCCAGATGATCTCCTCTTCGGCGATCCTGGACAGGTCGACGCCGATCATGGCCAGCACGAACGCGATCTCGGCGGCGAAGTCGCGCGACGCGGTGCCGTCGATGGAGTTCTCGACCGGGCCGTCGAAGCCCAGCTCGGCGGCGACCGCGGCCGGGTCCAGGCCGAGCGACGAGCCGGCCAGCGCGCCCGACCCGTACGGCGACACGGCGGCCCGCTTGTCCCAGTCGCGGAGCCGGTCGACGTCGCGGAGCAGCGCCTGGCCGTGGGCGAGCAGGTGGTGCGCCAGCAGCACGGGCTGCGCGGACTGGAGGTGCGTGCGGCCGGGCATGACGGCGGTGGCGTGCGCGGACGCCTGGTCGGCCAGCGCCTCGACCACGTCCAGGACGCCCGCGGTGACGCGCTGGGCGGCGTCGCGCAGCCACATCCGGAACAGCGTGGCGACCTGGTCGTTGCGGGACCGGCCGGCGCGCAGCTTGCCGCCCAGCTCGGGCCCGGCGTGGTCGATCAGGCCGCGCTCCAGCGCCGTGTGGACGTCCTCGTCGGCCAGGACCGGGGTGAACGCCCCGGACGTCACGTCGGCCTCCAGGGCGTCCAGCGCGGCCAGCATGCGGTCCAGCTCGTCGTCGGTCAGCAGGCCGGCCCGGTGCAGCACTCGGGCGTGCGCGCGGGATCCTCTGATGTCGTACGGGGCGAGCCGCCAGTCGAAGTGCGTCGACAGCGACAGCCGTGCCATCGCCTCGGCAGGTCCGCCGGCGAACCGGCCACCCCACAGTGAACTCACGTGATCATTTCCCTCTTCGCGGCGATTTTGCTCGGCAGGTCCTGCGGTCTCGGGCTCGTGCCGGACGGCGGGCGCTCGCCGTGCCGTTCCGTGACGAGCGCGCGGCCACCGCGCAGCACGAGCCGGATCTCCCCGGACACGTGCCGCTGGGTCTCGTCGATGAAGCTGTCGAGCGCCTGCTTGAGCGGCGAGAACCACAGGCCGTCGTGCACCAGCTCACCCCAGCGCTGCTCGACCTGCCGCTTGAAGCGGACCAGGTCGTGCTCCA
>NZ_JBFAAX010000924.1:0-2145 GCF_040639995.1 Actinosynnema sp. NPDC023658
GCCCGCGTCGATCGCGCGCAGTGCGATCCCGGCGTGCGCCGCGGGGGTGGTCAGGTTCAGCACGGTGTCGACGTCCGGCCCGTCGAGCAGGCGCTCGACGTCCATCGCGGCGGCGTCGGGGAGCTCGGCGGCGACCGCGGCGGACCGGGAGGCGTCGAGGTCGGCCACCGCGGTGACGCGCACCGCGGGGTGGTCCGCGAGCGTGTCGAGGTACGCGCGGGAGATGACCCCGAGACCTACGATGCCGACGCGGTGCGGGTCGCCCACAGCATGCCCCTCTCGATGACGGTGCGGACGGCGGGGTGCTCCAGCACGTCCAGGCTGTGCCCCGGGGTCGTCACGACGATCCGCCCCGCGCCCCAGTGGCGGGTCCAGACCGCCGGGCAGGTGACCGGTCGGTGCCACGGGTGCCACGCCTGCGGCGGGTGGGTCGTGGTGGCCAGCACGTCGATCAGATCGTCGTGCAGCACCCAGTACTGCTCGGTGACCAGCTCGAAGTCCTCGATGCCCGCGGTGACCGGGTGCTCCCGGCCGAGCTCGGTGAGGTTCACGGTGTGCGGCAGGAAGTTGTCCTCCGGCCCGCCTTGCCGCTCGCACGGCTCCTTGCCCGGGTGCGTGGCGAACTGGCCGCCCACCAGGTGCAGGTAGTCCGACGACGCGCGGAACGAGTCCGCGATGCCACCGTGCCACCCGGTGAACCCGGTGCCCGCCTCGACCGCCGCGCGCAGCCCGGCCACCTGCTCGCCGGTGATCTCCGACATCGTCACGCACTGCACGACGAGGTCCGTGGCGGCCATCTCGGCGGCGTCGGCGTACACCTCGGTCGAACCCTCGACCCGCACGGAGTAGCCGTGGTGCTCCAGGAACGGGAGGAACGAGTCGGTGGCCTCGACCGGCTGGTGACCTTCCCACCCACCGCGGACCACCAGCGCTTTCGGCTGCACCAAGCTCACCCTCCGGACCTGCTCGTCGACGGCGTGCGGCACCCGCTGCCCTCCCGCTCCTCACGACGACTGCTCGTGAGCGGGGGAGTCGAATCAATTCGACGAGCGGAACCATTGCTCGCCCTCCAGCTTACCGCATACGCTGACTCGCTGATCGAACCGGTTCGACCAACGTTGTCCGATCCGTTCGGAGGCATCACGGTGCAACGGCGAGCTGTCCTCGTCGCGCCTGGCGCACGGTCCGCGTGCCGGACTGCGCCGCGCTGCTCCGGCATCCCCGTGCAAGCCCGCGGCTCGCACCGCAATCCCCTTCCCCGCAAGAGGAGCCAGGCGTGAACCCCACAACCAGGAGGCGGCGCGTCCGCCCTGGAAGAGCCATCGCGTTTCTCACCGCTGCCGTGTCCGTCGTCGCCTTCGTCAACGCCCTCTCCGGGTCGGCGTACGCGGCGGACGAGTCCATCTCGGTCGACTTCTCCGCGACCGGCGGCACCCCGACCTACCGCGCGTCGGGCTGGATCTACGGCATGACGGAGGACGGGTCCGCCCCGGCGGACAACTTCTACCGCGACGTCAAGTTCCGGTACATGCGCGCCGGCGGCGCCCAGCTCGACAGCCCCGGCGGCTGGGTGTCCGGGAAGTACGACCGCCGCTGGAACGCCACCCGCGCCCAGTTGCTGCGCACCCGGTCGCTGGGCGGCGAGTTCGTCCTGCTCGCCCACGACCTGTGGGGCGCCGACGGCTACCCGATCTCCAGGTTCCCCGGTGACAACGGGAACTGGACCGACTACGACAACTTCCTCACGCGACTGATCAACGACGTGCGCGCGACCGGGGCGCCGGTGCAGTGGGACATCTGGAACGAGCCCAACATCACCCTGTTCTGGAACCGCCCGCAGTCGCAGTACTTCGAGCTGTGGCGGCGCACGTACCAGCGCATCCGGTCCGCGTTGCCCGGTACTCCGATCGTCGGCCCGAGCTTCGCGGGCGTCCCGTCCACGTCCGGCTGGTGGACGCAGTACCTGGACTTCGTGAAGGCCAACAACGTCGTGCCCGACATCGTCAGCTGGCACTCCCTGCCGGGTGACCCGGTCGCGAACGTGGCGACCGCCAACAGCACCCTCGACGCGCGCGGCATCCCGCACGCGCGGCCGTACCAGATCAACGAGTACGGCGCGTCGAACGAGCAGAACCCCGGCGACGG
>NZ_JBFAAX010000925.1:0-2142 GCF_040639995.1 Actinosynnema sp. NPDC023658
GCTCGGACCAGCCGAAACCCGCGCTCGACCCGTTGGGCACGCTGGCGGAGGCGGCCGGGTTCGACGACCCGGAGCGCTGGTGGGAGGCTGCTGACCATCGGCCCGATGGTGACCTCGCTGTACCTGTCGTTCACCGACTACGACCTGTTCAACACGCCGAACTGGATCGGGTTGGAGAACTACCGGCGGATGTTCTCCGACGCGCGCTGGCTGCGGTCGGTCGAGGTCACCGCGGTGTACGTGGCGCTGGCCGTGCCGATCAAGCTGGCCGCGGCGCTGGGCGTCGCCATCCTGCTCAACGGCAAGCGCGCGGGCCAGGGCTTTTACCGGGCCGCGTTCTACGGGCCGTCGCTGATCGGCGGCAGCGTGGGCGTCGCGATCGTGTGGAAGATGATGTTCAGCGACGACTCCGTGGTCGACCAGCTGCTGTCGCGGGTCGGCATCGACACCGGCGGCTGGGCGGGCAACCCGGACTTCTCGCTGATGATGCTCGTGCTGCTGGCGACGTGGCAGCTCGGTGCGCCGATGGTGATCTTCCTGGCGGGGCTGAAGCAGGTGCCGCGCGAGCTGTACGAGGCGGCGGAGGTCGACGGCGCGGGCCGGGGGCGGCGGTTCTGGTCGATCACCCTGCCGATGATCTCGCCGGTGCTGTTCTTCAACCTGCTGCTGGAGACGATCAACGCGTTCCAGGTGTTCACGTCGGCGTACGTGGTGGGCGGGCCGAACGGCCAGCCGGCGGGCAGCACGCTGTTCTACACGATCTACCTGTTCGACCGGGGCTTCGGCGACTACCGCATGGGTTACGCGTCAGCGATGGCGTGGATGCTGCTGCTCGGCGTCGGCCTGGTCACCGTGTTCCTGTTCCGCACCGCACGGGGTTGGGTCTTCTACTCCGGGGACTCGGGGGACAAGCGATGAAGCGGTCGTTGACCAGGGTGTTGTGGCACGTGTGCGTGCTGGCCCTGCTCGCCGTCGTGCTGTACCCGATCGTGTGGGTGGCGGCGGCGACGTTCAAGCCGTCGGAGGCGATCATCGGCAGCCTGGAGCTGCTGCCGACCGACCCGACCGCGGCGAACTACGAGCGGGTGTTCGACGGTGTGGTCGGGATCGGCGTGGGCCGGTTCTTCCTGAACTCCGCCGTGCTGGCGGTGCTGTCGGTGGTGGGCACGGTCGCGTCGTCGGCGCTGGCGGGCTACGCGTTCGCCCGCCTGAGGTTCCGCGGGCGGACGACCATGTTCGCGATCATGATCGCCACGCTGCTCCTGCCGTTCCACGTGCTGATCATCCCGCAGTACGTGGTGTTCCAGAACCTCGACCTGGTCGACACCTACGTGCCGCTGCTGGCGGGGAAGTTCCTGGCGTCGGAGGCGTTCTTCGTCTTCCTGATCGTGCAGTTCATCCGCCAGCTGCCGCGCGAGCTGGACGAGTCGGCCAAGATCGACGGGGCGAACCACTGGAGCGTGTTCTGGCACATCATCCTGCCGCTGTGCCGCCCGGCGCTGATCACCACCGCGATCTTCACGTTCATCTGGAGCTGGAACGACTTCTTCGGGCCGCTGATCTACCTGAGCACGCCGGACAAGTACCCGTTGCCGTTGGCGTTGCAGCTGTTCATCGACGAGACGAGCGGGTCGGACTTCGGGGCGTTGATGGCGATGTCGATGCTGGCGCTGGTGCCGGTGATCCTGTTCTTCCTGTTCTTCCAGCGGTTCCTGGTGGAGGGCGTGTCGACGTCGGGGTTGAAGGGGTGAGGCGGTTCGCGCTGTTCGGCGAGTGCCTGCTGGCGGGGCTGCTCGTCCTGCTCCTCGCGCTGCCGGTGGTGACCCTGCTGCCCGGCCTCGCCGCCGGGTGCGCGCACATCAAGGCCCACGTCGACGGCGAGACCACCACGGTGCGCTCCTACTTCGACCGGGTGCGTGCCGCGTGGCCGGGCGGGTGGGTGGCGTCGGTCGGGGTGGTGGTCGGTTTCGCGGTGCTGGCGGTGGACGTGCTGGTGCTGCGGACGCGGGTCGCGGGTGGCGGCTTCGTCGCCGTCGTGTGCGGGGTGGCGGCGGTCGGTCTCGCGGTGGTGTTTCTGGGTGCGGCGGGTGTGGGGAGGTGATGAGCTATGTGGCGGGAATTTCTGTACATCTGCGTGAGGTA
>NZ_JBFAAX010000926.1:0-1815 GCF_040639995.1 Actinosynnema sp. NPDC023658
GCCCGGCGTGCCGCTCCACGACACCGGCCGCGTCCGCGGGCAGGTCCCGGAACCCGAAGCGCCGCGCCAGCTCGACACCGTCCACGACGCACGCGGAACCCGGCAGCACCGCCTCGACCGCGTCCACGGACGGCGTGACGTCGTCGGCCGTGACGTACACCGACCCGGTCTCCCGGTAGCCCGCCCAGTCGCGGACCCGTTCGTCGGAACGCAGCTCGGCCAGCGACTCGGCCGCCTCGCGCGCCGCGCCCGCGTCCACCTCGAAGCCGCGCACCAGCCCGCCGGACGCACCCGAGGCGTCGGCCGCGCCGGGCGCGTACACCGTCACGTCCGCACCGGCGGTCCGCAGCCGCCAGGCCAGCGCGGCACCCGCGACGCCGCCGCCGACCACCGCCGCTCTCACCCGCGCCTCGCGTGCACGGCGCGGCGCAGGTCGTCGGTCAGGTCCGCGCCGCGGCGGCGCAGCGGCAGCGGCAGGTCGTCCCGCGCGAACAGCTCCTCGGCCGCGTCGAGCGTCGCCTGGTCGGCGGCGTAGCGGGGGTAGAGCCACAGCACGAGCGTGTCCAGCACCTTGTCCTCGCGCAGCCGCGCGACGTCCACGATCTCGGTGAAGAACCGGGCCACGTACGGCTCGGTCAGCTCCCGCTGCTCGGGCTGCCAGAACCCCTCGGCGGTGGACCACAGGCGGTAGCTCGACAGCTCGGCGTCGGTGGTGATCGCGCGCCACGCGGCCTGCTTCGCCTCGACCGTCGGGATCGCCGCCCGCGCCTTCACCGCGAACTGCTCGGTGTGCGTGCTCGGGTCCGCCGCGTACGCCTCGTCGATCTCCGCCTCGGTGAACGCACCCAGCACCGCGAGCCGGTACCGCACCCGCCACGCCAGGTCGGCGTCCAGCTCCAGCCCGGCGGGCAGCGGCACGCCGTCCAGCCAGCCGCGCAGCTCCGAGGTGTCAGAGGTGAACTCCACCAGGCCCCGGAACAGCGCCAGGCCGAGCTCGTCCTCCGGCGTGACGCGGGAGAGCCGGTCGCGCGCCGCGTCCGCCACGGCCTTGAGCAGGCCCGGTCGCAGCTCGGGGTCCAGCAGCCGGTCCGCGACGTCGATGCGGGCCTGTTCGAGCACCTCGATCACGATCGACAGCTCGGTCTCGTAGCCGAGCATCCGCGTCACCAGGTCCAGGTGGTCGGTCGCGGGCACGGCGCCGTCCACCACGCCCTGCAACAGCTGCGCCCACACCATCGCGCGGTTGATCGGCGCGAGCGCCGGCAGCACCTCCGGCAGCGCCTGGCGCGACGCGTCGTCGTAGCGGATCTTCGCGTAGGTCAGGTCGTTCTCGTTGAGCAGCAGGAACTTCGGGGCCTTCCGGCCCACCAGCTCGGGCAGCTCGGTGCGCTCGCCGTCCACCGTCACGCGGACCGTCTCGTGCGCGTCGCCGTACAGGCCGATGTCGATCGTGTGCGGTCGCAGCGCCGGGTGCGACGGCGGCGCGGACTGCGTGACGGCGAACGACGTGATCACGCCGTCCTCGACGGTGAAGTCCGGGGCCAGCGTGGTGACGTTGGCGGTGCCCAGCCAGCGGTCCGCCCAGTCGGTCATGTCCCGGCCGACGGCCTCTCCGATCGCCGCGTTGAAGTCCGCGAACGTCGCCGCGCCGTACGCGTGCCGGGCGAAGAAGATCCGCAGCGCCTCGCGCATCGCGTCGTCACCGATGTGGTGCGCGAGCTGCCGCAACGCCGACGAACCCTTGAAGTACGAGATCCGGTCCAGGTCCAGCAGGGCCGACATGGCGTCCGCGCCGTCGATCCACACCGGGTGGGT
>NZ_JBFAAX010000926.1:1825-2141 GCF_040639995.1 Actinosynnema sp. NPDC023658
CGTCAGCGGGCCGGTGAACTCGGTGACCTCGCTGGGCACTCGGTGCGCCAGGTAGTCGGCGAACGCCTGGCCCAGCCACAGGTCGTCCCACCACTTGTTGGTCACCAGGCCGGCCCACCACATCAGCGACAGGCCGTGCGCGATGACCACCGCGCGGGTCTCGTGCTCGCTGCGCGGCGCGGGCGTGCGGAACAGGTACAGCTCCTTGAGCAGCACGCAGCCGGGGTGGTCCAGCGACAGGTAGCTGAACTCCGGCGCGAAGACCTGGTCGAACCGGCCGAACGGGTAGCGCACGCCGAAGAGCCGGTGGAACTCG
>NZ_JBFAAX010000927.1:0-2140 GCF_040639995.1 Actinosynnema sp. NPDC023658
GCGCGGACAGCTGCCGGCCGTCCTCGACGTCGAGCAGGCCGATGGTGCCGTGCGGCTGGCGGCGGCGGTCGGTGGGCGAGCCGGGGTTGAACACGCGCACGCCGTCGCCGGTGAGGTCCATCGGGATGTGGGAGTGCCCGAAGACCACCAGGTCCGCCTCCGGGAACCGGCGGCGCATCCGCGCGGTGCGGCCGGTGGCCTGGCCGCTGTCGTGGATCATCGCGACGCGCAGGCCCGCGAGGTCGAGCTCGACGGTCCCGGGTGCGCCCCACTCGACCACGTCCGGCCCGTCGTTGTTGCCGCACACCGCCGTCACCGGCGCGTACTGGGCCAGTTCGTCCAACACGGACGCCACGCAGACGTCGCCCGCGTGCAGGATGACGTCCGCGTGGCGCAGGTGCGCGGCCACCGCCGGCGGGCACGACTTCCACCGGCGGGGCGCGTGGGTGTCGGACAGCACGACCACGCGCACGGCGCTTGCCCCGTCCGCCCGGCTCAGCTGACGGCCGGGCCCGAGTCGCTGCTGCCCGACAGCTCCTTGAGGAAGTCGTGGCACTGCTTGGCGCGCGCGGAGTCCTCCTCCATCACCCGGCGGAAGAAGTCGGCGATCTCCTGCTTGCCCGCGTTCTCCGCGTCCCGGACGTACTGCCCGTAGTCGTGACCCGCCTTGAGCGCGTGGTACTGCACGGAGATCAGGTCGTAGCTGACGTCGTCGAAGCCGGTCTCGCCGGTGGCCATGTGGTCCCTCCTCGGTCGTCTTGAGCGGTCGCCACTCCCATACCCGGCAGCCGGCGTGCCAACCACCCGACCGGGAAAGCGCTCGGGTGGCAGGGGCCCGGGGTTGCTTGTACGGTGCGAATTCGGGTTGAGACGACAGCCTTGGTCGAGCGTGCTGCGGCGTGGGCCGCACCCTGGCTGGAGGAACCCATGAAGATCGCTCTGGTCTCGGCCCACGCGAACCCGCTGCCCGTCCTCGGGGACGCCGAGGAGGGTGGGCAGGACGTCCACGTGGCGGACCTCGCGGCGGCCCTGGTCAGGTCCGGTCACGACGTGGTGGTGCACACCAGGCGCGACTCCCCCCGTTCACCCGGTGTGGTGCGCACGCGGCTCGGTTACGACGTGGTGCACGTGCCGGCCGGACCGCCGAGCCCGGTTCACCCGGACGAGCTGCTCCCTCACCTGGACGAGTTCACCCGGTTCCTGCGCGGGCAGTGGCGGGCCGACCCACCGGACGTCGTGCACGCCCACTACTGGACGTCCGGGGTGGCCTCGGTGCTGGCCGCCAACGGCCTCGACGTGCCGGTGGTGCAGACGTTTCACTCGTTGGGGACGACGGCGCAGCAGTCGGGTGACGAGGCCGTGCCCGAGGCGCGGCTGTCCACCGAGCGGTTGATCGGGCGCGAGGCGAGCCGCGTCGTGGCCCGCTGCACGGACGAGAAGGCGCAGCTGGTGCGCATGGGCGTGCCGCGGGTGCGGATCGCCGTGGTGGCGCCGGGGGTGGACGTCGAGCGGTTCAAGCCGGACGGGCCGCGGCTGAACCGGTCGCTGCCGCACCGGGTGGTCACGCCCGCCGCCGGCGCCGCGGACGTGATCACGGCGATGCGGTCGGTGTGGGACGCGGAGCTGGTCGTCGTGGGCGGCCGGGCGGAGGACGTGCGCCGGTTGCGCGAGCACGCCGGCGAGTCCGGGATCGGTGACCGGGTGCGGCTGGTCGGCCGGGTGCCGCAGGTGGCGCTGCCCGCCCTGGCCAGGTCGGCCGACGTGGTCGTGTGCGCGGCGGCGGACGACTCCGGCATCACGCCGCTGGAGGCCATGGCGTGCGGCGTGCCGGTGGTCGCGACCGCCGCGACCGAGCTGGTGGCGGACGGCGTGACCGGCGTGGTCGTGCCGCCGGCGGACCGGCGCAGGCTCGTCCGCGCGCTGCGCCGGCTGCTCGACGGCCCGGCCCTGATGGACGCCTACGGCACCGCCGGCGCGGACCACGCGAGGGCCCGCTTCAGCCCGGCGTGCGTCGCGGACAGCGCCGTCCGCGTCTACACCGGGGTCGCGGGAGCCGGCACGACGAGCGTGGACGAGCCGCTGGGCACCGAAGAACCGGCCGTGGTCAGCTGATCGGGTTCCCCGCCGGGTGTCGCTTCGC
>NZ_JBFAAX010000928.1:0-2138 GCF_040639995.1 Actinosynnema sp. NPDC023658
TACCAGGTGGCGGCCGGCAGCGTCTCGTCGGCGAACAGCGTCGTGCTGGTCATCCGGTTGTCGAGGGCCAGCAGCAGGTCGAGCTTGCCCTCGGGCACCTCGTCGCGCCACCGCACGGAACGCGGTCGCTGCTCCGGCGGCGTCTGCTCGGCCCGCGGGTTGCCGTCGGCGCCCAGCAGGTGCCGCAGGAAGTACTCGTTGCCCTTGGCCGACGAGCCGAGCAGGTTCGCGCGCCACACGGTCAGCACGCGCGGCCAGTTGGCGGGGGCGTCCGGGTCCTCGCACGCGAACCCCACCTCGCCGGAGCGCACCCGTTCCACCACGTGCGCCACCGGGTCGCGACCGGCCGCGTCCGCCTCGTCGCACAGCTCCAGCGGATTGCGGTCGAACGTCGGGTAGGACGGCATCCAGCCCAGCCGCGCCGACCGCGCCAGGCAGTCGGCCACCGACTGCCCCTCCAGGGTGCCCTTCGCGCCCGGCCAGGTGAGCGCCTCGGCGGTGAGCCGGTCGTAGCGCCACTGGTCGGTGTGGGTGTACCAGTAACCGGTGCCGATCATCTGGCGCGGCGGGCGGTGCCAGTCCAGCGCGCCGGCGAGGGTGGCCCAGCCGGTCAGCGGCCGCACCTTCTCCTGGCCGACGTAGTGCGCCCACCCGCCGCCGTTGCGGCCCTGGCAGCCGGTCAGCAGCAGCAGCGTCAGGAACGACCGGTAGACCAGGTCGGAGTGGAACCAGTGGTTGGTGCCCGCGCCCATGACGATCATGCAGCGGCCCTTCGAGCGCACCGCGGTGTCGGCGAACTCGCGGGCGATGCGGGTGATCCGGCCCGCGGCCACGCCGGTGAGCTGCTCCGCCCACGCGGGCGTGCCGGGCGCGTCGGCGTCGTCGTACCCGGTGGGCCACTGCCCGGGGAGGTCGGGTCGGGCCACGCCGTACTGGGCGAGCAGCAGGTCGAACACGGTGGTCACCAGGCGACCGGCCACCCGCCGCACCGGCACGCCGCGGGTCACCGTCCCGGCCCGGCCGTCCGGCTCGTCGAACCGCGGCAGCAGCAACTCCACCGCGCCGTCCGGTCCACCGTGGACGGTCAGCGCGGGCGTCACGCCGCGCAGGTCGAGGTTCCACCGACCGGGTTCGTCGGCCCACCGGAAGCCCAGCGACCCGTTCGGCACCACCGGTTCGCCGCGGTCGGCGTCCAGCACGACCGTCTTCCACTCCGCGCCCGGCGTGCCCTCGCCCAGGTCCGCCGCGGTGAGGAACTTGCCGGGCACCAGGCCTCCGTCGCGCTCCTCCACGGTGACCAGGAACGGCAGGTCGGTGTACTGCCGGACGTAGTCGGTGAAGAACGGCACGTCCCGGTCGACGAAGCACTCGCGCAGCACCACGTGCCCCATGGCGACGGCCAACGCGGCGTCGGTGCCGGGGTGCGGCGCCAACCACTCGTCGGCGAACTTCGTGGCGTCGGAGTAGTCCGGCGAGCACACCACGACCTTCTGCCCCCGGTAGCGGGCCTCGGTCATGAAGTGGGCGTCCGGCGTGCGGGTGACCGGCACGTTGGAGCCCCACAGCATCAGGTAGGCCGCGTCCCACCAGTCCGCGGACTCGGGCACGTCGGTCTGGTCGCCGAACACCTGGGGCGAGGCGGGCGGCAGGTCGGCGTACCAGTCGTAGAACGACAGCATCGGTGCGCCGATGAGCGCCATGAACCGCGAGCCCACCGCGTGCGAGACCATCGACATGGCCGGGATGGGCGAGAACCCGGCGATCCGGTCCGGGCCGTGGCGGGCGATCGTGTGCACGTGCGCGGCGGCGACCATCTCCACGGCCTCGTCCCACGAGACCCGGATGAGGCCGCCCTTGCCGCGGGCGCGCTGGTAGGCGCGGCGCTTGACCGGGTCGTCCACGACGGAGGCCCACGCGGCCACCGGGTCGTCGTGCACCCGGCGTGCCTCCCGGTACATCTCCACCAGGACGCCGCGCGCGTACGGGTAGCGGACGCGCAAGGGCGAATACGTGTACCAGGAGAAGGAGGCGCCCCGCGGACAACCGCGCGGCTCGTACTCCGGGCGGTCCGGTCCGGTCGACGGGTAATCCGTGTCCTGGGTTTCCCAGGTGATGATGCCGTCCTTGACGTAGACGTT
>NZ_JBFAAX010000929.1:0-2136 GCF_040639995.1 Actinosynnema sp. NPDC023658
GCGGTCAGCGCCGGGCGCCTCAGGTACCCGGCGGCCACCCGCAGCCCGCCCAGGTGCAGCTCACCGGGCACCCCCACGGGCGCCGGACGTCCCCGGTCGTCGAGCACGTACGCGCTGGTGCCCGGGACCGGCCGGCCGATGGGCAGCGCCGGCGCGTCCAGATCCGACTCCACCGCCCAGTGCAGGAAGCTGGAGATCGTCGCCTCGGTCGGGCCGTAGCACGCCACGAAGCGGCCCGGGAGGCCCAGCTCGTGCCAGCGCCGGGCGTCGTCGGCGGTCACCACGTCCGCGCCGACGTTCATCATCCGCAGCGACCGGACGTCGTCGGGGGAGACCACGGACATCAGCTCGCGGTAGTAGTGCGGGGTGATGTTCATACTGGTGATCCGGAACCGGCGCAGCCGCTCGGCCAGCTCCTCCGGCGTCCAGAACAACGGGTCGCTCAGCAGCACCGACGCACCGGCCAGCAGCGGTGCGCCGATCTGCTCCAGCGACCCGTCGAAGGCCAGGGACGCCAGCGAGAGCACGCGGTCGTCCGCGGTGATCCCGTACTCCCGGGCGATCACCAGGGCGTGCTCGGCGTAGGACCCGTGCTCGACCTGCACGCCCTTCGGCTGCCCGGTCGACCCGGACGTGTAGATGACGTAGGCGGGATCACCCGGCTCGACCGTCCACTCCGGACTCGCCGCGGACTCGTCCGCCACGTCGTCCGGGGCGATCACCGGGCTGTCCGGGAACAGCGCGGCCGTGTCCGACCGGGCCACCACCGCGCCCACCCGCGCGTCCGCGACGAGGAACGCCAGGCGGTCGGCGGGGTTCGCCGGGTCGAACGGCACGTAGGCCGCACCCGACTTGAGCACCGCGACCAGGGACACCACGGCGTCGAAGCCGCGCTCCAGGCACACCCCCACGGTGGCGCCCCGGCCCAGCCCGAGCGACCGCAGCCGCCGGGCCAGCCGGGTGGACCGGGCGTCCAGCTCGCCGTAGGTCATCCGACCGTCGCCGAACAGCACGGCGGTCTTGTCGGGGTGCGCGGCGGCGCGGGCGGCGAACAGGTCGGGGAAGCACCCCGGCGGCACGCCGCCGCCCGGCACGGTTCCCCACTCGTCGACCAGGAGCCGGACCTCGTCGCCCGGCAGCAGCTCCAGCTCGCTGATCGGCAGACCGGGCGCGGCGGCGACGCTCTCCAGCAGCCGCACGTACCGGCGGGCCATCCGCTCGGCGGTGCCGGCGTCGAACAGCGCGGTCGGGTACGTCAGGGCGCCGGTCAGCGCCCCGTCGGGGCGGCGCTCGAAGTGCAGGCCCAGGTCGAACGACGAGGACGTCCAGTCGACGTCGACCTCCTCCACGGCGAGACCGGGCAGCGCGAACCGGCCCTCGGAGATCTCGTTGAGCCCGAACGCCACCTGCACCAGCGGGTTGCGCGACAGGTCGCGGTCCGGTTCGAACTCGGAGACCAGCCGCTCGAACTGCACGTCCTGGTGGCTGAACGCGGCCAGCGCCGTCTCCGCCACCCGGTCCAGCAGCCCTTCGAAGCTCGGGTCGTCGCCCAGGTCCGTGCGCAGCACCAGCGTGTTGACGAAGAACCCGACCAGGTCCTCCACCTCCGCCAGCGGACGACCCGCCACCGGGCACCCGACGGCGATGTCCGCGGCGCCGGTGTGCCGGTGCAGGAACACCTGGTACGCCGCCAGCAGCACCATGAACGGCGTGGCCCGGCGGGACCGGCCCAGCTCGGCCAGCCGACCGGCCAGCTCGGCGGGCACCTCCACCCGGACGGCCGCTCCCGTCGGGTCCCACGACCCGGTGCGCGGCCGGTCGGTGGGCAGCTCCAGCGGCGCCAGGCCCGCCAGCCGGCCGCGCCAGAACTCCAGCTGGTCGTCCAGGTTCTCCGCCGACTCCCGCTGCCACGCGGCGAAGTCCGCGTACTGCACGGGCGGCTCCGGCAGCGGCACCCCGCCGTAGCCCGCGGCCAGCTCGCGGGCGAACACGTCCCACGACCACCCGTCGAACGCGATGTGGTGCACGACGACCACCAGCACGTGCTCGGCCGGCGACTACCGCAGCTGCCGCGCCCGCAGCGGCCACCCCGCCGCCAGGTGGAAGCCCTCCGCCAGCTCCGCCGCGACCAGCGCG
>NZ_JBFAAX010000930.1:0-2133 GCF_040639995.1 Actinosynnema sp. NPDC023658
CATGGGCCTGGCCGACCTCCCGTGGCGCATCCCGGTGCACCCCGACGCCCGCGGTGGCCGCTGGCGGCACGTCCGCTGGCGCCTGGTGGACGTCGACCTGCCCTGCACCGTCGCCCTGGCCGTCCGGCCGGGCCCGACCGCCCACCGCCACGAGGAGGCCCGGTGACCACGTCCGCCACCCCACCCCAAGCCTGGTACAACGTTATGGCCGACCTCGACTTCGACCTGCCGCCGGACCTGCCCCCGCCCGTGCGGCACGACGGCGCGCGGCTGGACCCGCAGGTGCCGCTGAGCCTGGTCCGCCAGGAGGTGTCGCGGGAGCGCTGGATCCCGATCCCCGAGGAGGTCGCGCGGCGCTACGCCCAGTGGCGCGTCACGCCCCTGCGCCGCGCCACCGGGTTCGAGGAGGCGCTCGGCACGCGGGCCCGCATCTACTACAAGTACGAGGGCGGCAACCCCTCCGGCAGCCACAAACTCAACACCGCCATCGCCCAGGCCCACTACTACAAGGCGGCTGGTGCGAAGCGGCTCGCCGTCGCCACCGGCGCCGGGCAGTGGGGCACCGCGGTCGCCACGGCCTGCCACATGTTCGGCCTGGAGTGCGTGGTCTACATGGTCCGCACCAGCCTGGAGAGCAAGCCGCACCGCCGCACGATCATGGAGATGCTGGGCGCCGAGGTGATCGCGAGCCCCAGCGCCGGCACCGCGGCGGGCCGCCGGTTCGCCCACGAGCACGCGGGCACGCTGTCCATCGCGCTGGCCGAGGCGATGGAGGCCACCGGGCAGCCGGGCACCCGGTTCTGCGCGGGCAGCGGCGAGACGTACTCGTTGCTGCACAACACGGTCATGGGACTGGAGGCCATCGACCAGCTGACCGCGCTGGACGAGCGGGCGGACGTGGTCGTCGCCGGTCTGGGCGCGGGCAGCAACTTCGGCGGGCTGGCCTTCCCGTTCCTGCGCCCCGAGCAGGGCCCCGTGCGGTGCGTGTCGGTCGAACCCGCGGCGTGCCCGAAGCTCACCAGGGGCCGTTACGCCTACGACTTCACCGACAGCTCCGAGCAGAACCCGCTGCAGAAGATGTACACGCTGGGCTCCCGGTTCGCCCCGCCGCGGATGCACGCGGGCGGCCTGCGCTACCACGCCACGGCCAAGGTGGTCAGCGCCCTGTACGACCGGGGGATGGTCGAGGCGACCGCGTACCAGCAGCGCGAGGTGTTCGAGTCCGCCGTGCGGTTCGCCCGCAGCGAGGGCCTGGTGCCCGCACCCGAGAGCGCGCACGCCGTGCACGGCGCGGTCGTCGAAGCCGCCAGGGCCGATCGCGACGGCACGTCGCCGGTGATCCTGTTCTCCCTGAGCGGGCACGGCCTGTTCGACATGGCCGCGTACCGGTCCTATTTGGACGGTGAGGTGGACGAGGACGTCGTGGTGACCGACGAGGACATCGAGCGGTCGCTGGAGCACCTGCCGCCGCAGCCCGAGAACGAATCGGCCCGGGTCTGACCGGCACCTGGAGGAGGACGCCATGCGCACCGAGGACCGGCTCGCCGGGACCGACACGCGGTTCCGCGACTTCATGACCCAGTGGCCGACCGGCGTCGCGGTCATCACCACCGACGACGGCTCCGCGCCCGCCGGGTGCACCGTCAACGCGATGATGTCGCTGTCGGTCCGACCACCGGCGCTGCTGGTGTCGCTGGCCGACGGCAGCGGCACGCTGCGCGCCATCCGCAGGTCGCGGGCGTTCGGCGTGAGCGTGCTGTGCTCGCGGCAGGCGGACCTGTGCGGCCGCTTCGCCGCCGGAGCCCAGGCCGACCGGTTCCGGGGCGTGCCGACGCACGTCGTGCGCGGCGTCCCGCTGCTCTCCGACGCCGCCGCCTCGATGGTGTGCGCGCTGCGCGACGAACTCGCCTACGCCGACCACGCGCTGCTGGTCGGAGCGCCGCTGTGGCACGAGGTCGACCCCGGCAACCCGCCGCTCGTGCTGCACCAGCGGGCGTTCCACGCGCTCGACTAGGAGGGGTGTGAGTGGACTTCCGGACGTTCACGGTGCGCGACCCGGGCGACGGTGTCGCCGAAGTCGTGCTCTACTGCACCGCCGACTGCAACGTGATGTGCGGCCTGGTGTTTACCGAG
>NZ_JBFAAX010000931.1:0-2125 GCF_040639995.1 Actinosynnema sp. NPDC023658
GCGTCCAGCTCGGGCGGGTTGGCCACCAGCTCGTCGCGGACGAACTCGCGGACCCGGGACAGCGCCTCGTCGAAGTCGATGGCCATCGTCACACCAGCCGCTTCGACGGGTCGCGCAGGACCGCTACGGCCGCGCGCAGGCCAGCTTCCACCTGCGCGATCTCCGCGTCGGTGAAGAAGAGGGACGGCTCGAAGCGCAGCGTGTTGGTGGCGCTGGCGGTCGGGAAGATGCGGATGGCGTGCTCCCGCAGCAGGTACCCGGCCAGGGCGTAGCCGAGCATGCCCGCCTTGGCCTGCTCGGCGACCGCCGGGATCGGGTTGGCCGACTGGTCGTGGAACTCCAGGCCCAGCATCAGGCCCCGGCCGCGGACGTCCTTGACCAGGTCCGGGTGGTCGGACCGGATCGACTCCAGCACGGCCTTGAGCTTGGCGCCCAGCTCGGCGGCCTGCCGGTAGGCACGGCCGCCGTCGGCCTCCAGCAGCTCCAGCGCCTTGAGCGCGATCGTGCACGAGAAGCTGTCCTTGGCGAAGGTCGAGCTGTGCACCAGCTCGAAGTCGCCCCGGTAGAACTTCTCCCGCACCAGCATCACGGCGGCCTTCGCGACACCGCCGCCGAGGCTCTTGGACAACGCGTAGTAGTCGCCGCGCAGCCCGATCTGCGAGCTGGCGAAGAACGCGCCGGACCGGCCCATCCCGCTCTGGATCTCGTCGATGACGACCGGCACGCCCGCCTCCTCGCAGGCGGTCGCGATCTCCCGCGCGAACTCCGCGCCGACCTCCTGGATGCCGCCCTCGCCCTGGATGGGCTCCAGCAGGAACGCGGTCACCACCGGCAGCTCGCGCTCGCCCAGCCGCACCGCGCCGCCGTCGACCACCAGTTCGGTGAGCTGCACACGCTCCTCGTCCAGGATCTTGCGCACCGCGCCCGGCTGGTTGAACGCGACGAACCTCGACGGCCGCGCCAGCGCGGTGAAGGGCGTGCGGTAGACCGGGTTGTGGGTGAGCTGGATGCTGCCGACGAGCTTGCCGTGGAAGCCGCTCTCCAGCGCCAGGAACACCGGTTGCCGCGCCGCCTTCTCCGCCGTCACGCGGCTCAGCTCGGCCGCCAGCGCCTCGAAGTCGCCCACCGGCACGCCCAGGGCGCGGTAGGCGTCCTCCACGACGGTCGCCCCGCCCGCGACGGCCTCCCGCGCCCGGTTCAACGATTCCTCGACCGCGTCGACGGCGGCCCGCACCTTCAGCACGCGATCCAGTTCGGCGTGCTTGACGGCCGCTTCGATCGCCTCCGCACCGGAATTCGCGAACACCCCGTAATACGGTTCGGAGACCCCGAATTCGCGGTGCAGCACGGCGTTGAGCCTGGTCACCAGCTCGTTGGCGTAGGGGTGGCGGGAGAACTGCGCGTGGATCGGCGTCTGCTGCTCGAACAGCTCCCGGGCGAGCGCCACCAACTCCGGGTTGTTGTGCCCCAGCAGCACCGACCCGTAGCCGCCCGCCAGGTCGAGGACCGGCCTCTCCGAGCCGTCCGCCTGCTTCGCGAACAGCGTGTTACCACTCGACCGCACGTATTCGGCGTCGAGGCCGTAATCGGTCAACCAGCCGAGCATCGTCGGTTCGGCTAATTCGATAGCTGAAGTGGTCATCGCCGTCCTCGCAAATTATTCCGGCATCGGGGCGGAGCGGAAACAATCCGGTCGGGGCAATGTTAACCAGGAGATAATAATCAGCGGGGAACGGCGCGGTAACCGAGGTGCGCCGCCGGACCGGTGAGTCGCCGGTTACCGGCGGCGGACCACGTCAGGTGGACCTGATCTGAGCCGCCGAGTCGGTCAGCATCCGGCGGTCCAGGCACAGCAGCATCCTTATGTGCTCACGGCGGGCGTCCCGCTCGTGGCCGCTGACGGGCGTGAGCACGGCCGGCGCGTCCGGCGACCCGTCCGGCCCGGACTCGCCGTGGGTCAGCAGCAGCTCCAGCAGGCGGTCGATCGCCTCGTCCGACAGCGGGTCCAGCGCGAACGTCGTGGCGTGCGCCAGCCCGCCACCCCAGTCGGGGCGCCGGTCGAGCAGATCGGACCGGGCCGCCGCCAGCACCAGCAGCCGCGACCCGGCGAACGACCGGGCCAGGC
>NZ_JBFAAX010000932.1:0-2125 GCF_040639995.1 Actinosynnema sp. NPDC023658
GTCGGCCGCCGTCGGGTGGGCGGCCAGTGGCCGATGATCCTCAGCGGCGGCATCTCCGTGCTGGCCGGCGCGTCGTTCATCACGACGGCCTCCGGGGCGGACCCGTCCCTGTCCGCACTGGCCGGCTACGCGGTCCTCGGCGGCGTCTTCTTCCTCGTCTCGGCGCTGCGACTGGGCCGCACCGCCGACAAGGGCCTCTGAGGTCGGCACCCCGCCCTCGACCCGAGCCGGGCGGCACGATGTTAACGCTAACTACGGGAAGTTCGGTCCGGTCGGATCCACCCGCGCACTGCGGCTCGACGTTCGCCGCAGATCAGCGGCGTACATGGGAAACCAATGCTCCGCCCTGGTTTCGCCACTACGAACCCGCCTCTTGTGAGCGCCAACAACTGATGGGAGACTCGCACGACGCGACAGGTGCACTCCCGAAGGTGCTCACCCGCCGAAGGTGACGAGTCCGGTGTCACCGCCCGCACCACGCGCGATCCCGGTGATCGACGGAGTTCGGTCACCGCACCGGGACCGCCGGAGTCCCGTCCGAACCGCCCGCCGCCGACCGGAACCCATGACGCCGCCGATGAAACCCGCGCACAGCATCGCCATCACCCGGATAGCCGAACTGGCCGGGGTTTCCACGGCCACCGTCTCGAAGGTCTTCAACGGGCGCAGCGACGTCGCCGCCGAGACCCGGGCCGCGGTCGAGAAGATCATGCTCTCCCACGGCTACCAGCCGCGGACCCGGTTCGCCACGGCCCCGCTGCTGGAACTGATCCTGCACGAGCTGAACGGCCCGTACGCGATGGAGGTCATCCGGGGGGCCGAGCGCGCCGCCGACACCCACCGGATGGCCCTGGTCGTGTCGGACCTCGGCGGCAAGCACGTGCCCGACGGCAAGTGGATCGAGAACACGCTCTACCGCAGGTCCAGGTGCGTCGTCGCGGTGCTGTGCGGTCCCAGCGAGCACCAGCTGGCCCAGCTGACGGGCCGCGCCATCCCCGTGGTGATGGTGGACCCGCTCACCGAACCGGACCCCGTGATCCCGACGGTGCACGCCGCCAACCGGGACGGCGGCCTGGCCGCGACCCGGCACCTGCTGGAGCTGGGCCACCGGCGGATCGCGGTGATCACCGGACCGTCCGACGTGCTGTCCGGCCGGGCGCGGCTGGACGGCTACGTCGCGGCCCACGACGCTGCGGGCGTCCCGCTCGACCCCGCCCTGGTCCGCGAAGGCGACTACCAGGTGGAGGAGGGCCGGCGGCACGCGCTGGACCTGCTCGGCCTGCCCGAACCGCCGACCGCCGTCTTCGCCTGCAACGACGCCCAGGCGCTCGGCGTCTACCAGGCCGCGTACGACCGGGGGCTTCGAGTGCCCGACGACCTCAGCGTGGTCGGTTTCGACGACCTGCCGCTGGCGAAGTGGGTCACCCCCGGCCTCACCACGGTCCGCCAACCCCTGAGCGACATGGCCGCGGAGGCCGCCCTGATGGCGATCCGGATGGCGCACGGCGAATCCCCGGCGCAGCACCGGATCGTCCTGCCGACCCCGCTCGTCCACCGCGGGAGCACCGCGCCGCCGCGCCGAGGCACCGCCCCGACCGGTCGGCCCTGACGTCCGGTCGGAACCGGGGTCCGGACGAACCCGAGCTGTCGCCCGGCGTCGGGGCGCGCGCACGGCGGTTCCCCGTCCGGCGGAGGCGATGACCGGACGGGGAACCGTTGTCGGGGCTGGTTACGGTGTCAGGAGCACGCCGTGCCGTTCAAGGCGGGTGCCAGGAACGGCGGTGTGGTCCCGTTGTAGTTCGCGTTGTACCCGATGGTCGTCGTTCCACCGGTCGGCAGCGATCCGTTCCAGGACGCGTTCGTGACCCGGACCGCGTCTCCCGAGTCCGTCCACGTCCCGTTCCAGCCCTGCGTGACGGTCACGCCCGGCGCCGAGAAGGTGAAGGTCCAGCCGTTGAGGGCCGAACCCCGGTTCCCGATCACGATCTCGCCGGTGTACCCGCCCGTCCACTGGCTGACCACCCGGTGCGTCACCGTGCAGCCGCCGCCGGGGTTGCCGCCCGTGCTGGTCGTAGTGGTGGTGGTCGTGGTGGTGGTGGTGGTGATGGGTCCGGCGGCGTTGTCG
>NZ_JBFAAX010000933.1:0-1232 GCF_040639995.1 Actinosynnema sp. NPDC023658
AAGGTCGGCATCGACGACGACTTCTTCCTGTTGGGCGGGCATTCCCTGCTGGCAACGCGGTTGACCGCCCGCATCCGGGCGACCCTGGGCGCCGAGCTGGGGCTGCGCACCCTGTTCGAGCGCCCGACCGTGGCCGAGCTGGCGACCCGCCTGGACGTGGACGAGGCCGCCGCGGCGGTGGACGTGATCCTTCCCCTGCGGGCGAGGGGCAGCCGGCAACCGCTGTTCTGCATCCACCCGGTTGGCGGCCTCGGCTGGACCTACAGCGGCCTGCTCCGGCACCTCGCCCCGGACCGCCCGATCTACGCGGTGCAGGCCCGCAACCTCTCCCGGCCCGGCACCCTGCCGACGTCGGTGCGGCAGATGGCCGCCGAGTACGCCGACGAGATCCTCGCGGTGCAGCCGACCGGTCCCTACCACCTGCTCGGGTGGTCCTTCGGCGGTCTGGCCGCGCACGCGGTGGCCACCGAGTTGCACCGACGCGGGGAGCGGACCGCCACGCTGGCCATGCTCGACTCCACCCCGGTGTGCGACCTCCCCGAGAAACCGGTGCCCAGCGAACGCAGCATCCTGGCGCTGCTGCTCCTGCTGTTCGGCACCCCGCAGGAGGACGAGCCCGTGCGGTTCACGCTGGACGGCACCCCGGACACCGACGACCCGGTCACCTTCGAGCAGTTCGTGGCCATCCTGCGCGGCCGGGGCAGTGCGCTGGCCAGCCTGTCCGAGCAGCACGTGGCGGCCATCGCGGACACCATGATCAACAACACCCGGCTGTCCGCCGAGCACGTCCCGGACTTCTTCCCCGGCGACCTGCTGCTGTTCACGTCCACCCTGGACCCGCGGGTCGCCACACCGGAGGCGTGGCGGCGCTACGTCGGCGGCACCATCGAGAACCACGACATCGTCAGCCGGCACCACCGCATGACCCAACCCGAGTCACTGGCCCAGATCGGGCCGATCCTCGCCGCCAAACTCCGCTGAGAGGGGCCCGGATGCGAACGCCCGAGCTGTACATCGCGGGCCTCGGCGCCTACCTGCCCACGCGGGTCGGCACAACCGACGCCGTGTCCCGGGGCTGGTACTCCGCCGAGCAGGCCACCGCCGGCGGTATCACCTCGGTGTGCGTAGCCGACGCGCACGTGGCGGCCGAGATGGCCGTGCTGGCCGCGAAGGAGGCGTTGGGCGGTTCGCCGCCGCCGGTGCGGGCGGTGCTGCACACCTACCACAACTCC
>NZ_JBFAAX010000933.1:1242-2119 GCF_040639995.1 Actinosynnema sp. NPDC023658
CAAGGCGCCCGGTACTGGTCCGCCGCGCCGTACGTGGCGGCGCACACCCTCGGCGCCGGCGTTCCCGGCTACGACGTCCTCCAATCGTGCAACGGCGGCCTCGCGGCGGTGGAACTGGGCGCGCGACTGCTCGCGGACGGCGGTGGCCACGTGCTCGTCACCGCGGCCGACCGGTTCGACACGGCGGGCTTCGACCGGTGGAACTCCGACTCCCAGACGGTGTTCGGCGACGGCGCCGGTGCGCTGCTGCTGAGCGCGCACGGCGGCTTCGCCCGGATCACCGCCATCGCCACCGGTTTCGACAACGGCCTGGAAGCGGAGTCGCGCGGCGACGGGTTCCCGCCCGGTGCCGGGCCGGTGGACTTCACCGGGATGCGCGGGCGGTACCACAGCCACGTCGTGCCCGTGCAGGAGCACCTGGAGCGGATCAAGGGCGTGATCACGGAGACGTTCAAGCAGGTGCTGGACGAGGCCGGCACCACCGCTGACCGGATCACCCACGCGGTGCCGGTCGTGGCCACCCAGCCGGTGATACTCGGCCTGTTCCAACGCATCCTGGGGATCGACGACGCGCTGTCCACCTGGGATTTCGGTGCGACGACCGGGCACCTGGGCGCCGCCGACAACCTGGTCGGCCTGCACCACCTGGTGACGACGGGCGCCGTGCGCCCCGGCGACACGGTGCTGCTGGTCGGCGGGGGCAGCGGGTTCGCCTGCACGTTGGCGGTCGTCCAGGTGACGGAGCAGGTGCCGTGAACGCCTGGGAACGGTCGGCCGAGCACGACCCGGCCCAGCCTGCCGTGCACAGTGCCCAGGGGGTGACCAGCTACGGCGAGCTCGCGGAACTGGTGGACCAGTGCGCGTCGGTCCTGCGGGC
>NZ_JBFAAX010000934.1:0-2117 GCF_040639995.1 Actinosynnema sp. NPDC023658
CCTGCTCGACACACCCCGCCAACCACTTACTGTTCCCTAGGGCCCCCCCCCCCCCCGGGGGCGGCCGGCCCCCCCGCCGCCACCACTGCGCTCGCGGTCGAAGCGGCCGCCGCGGAAGCCACCGCTGCCGCTGCCGCCGGTGCGCCGAGGGGCACCGCCGCTGCGACGGGCGCGGACCGGGGTCTCGGGCTCGACCACGGGGACACCGCTGGGCACCCGCGCACCGGTGATGCGGACCAGCTCCTCGTCACCGGGACGGACCTTGGTCGACGTCGGGCGGATGCCCGCGCGCGACGTGAGGCCCTGGACGGCACGCCGCTGGTCGTGCGTGACCAGCGTGACGACCGTGCCCGACTGGCCCGCCCGCGCCGTGCGGCCGGCACGGTGCAGGTAGTCCTTCGGGTCGGCCGGCGGGTCGACGTGCACGACGAGGCTCACGTCGTCCACGTGGATGCCGCGCGCCGCCACGTCGGTGGCGATCAGCACGGGCATGCTGCCCTCGCGGAACTGGCCGAGCACCCGCGTGCGCGCGCTCTGCGCCTTGCCGCCGTGCAGCGCGCCCGCGTGGACGCCCATCGACCGCAGCTTCTTGGCCAAGCGGTCCACGTGGTGCTTGGTGCGCACGAACATGATCGTGCGACCCTCGCGCGCGGCGACCTCGGTGACCACGTTCTGCTTGTCCTCGGCGGACACGAACAGCAGGTGGTGCTCCATCGTGGTGACGCTGCCGGTGGGCGGCGACACGGAGTGGACCACCGGGTTGTGCAGGTACTGGCGGACCAGCTTGTCCACGTCGCCGTCGAGCGTCGCGGAGAACAGCAGCCGCTGGCCGTCCTGCGGCGTCAGGTCGAGGATGGCCCGGACCTGCGGCATGAAGCCCATGTCCGCCATCTGGTCGGCCTCATCCAGCGCGGTGAACATGACCTCGGACAGGTCGGCCGTGCCCTGGCGGACGTGGTCGGACAACCGGCCGGGGGTGGCGATCAGCAGGTCGACGCCACGGCGCAGCGCGTCGACCTGACGCGGGAACGACGTGCCGCCGACGACCGTGCGGCACCAGAGGCCGAGCGACCGGGCGAACGGGTTGAGGGCTTCCTCGACCTGCATCGCCAGCTCACGCGTGGGCACGAGCACGAGCGCGCGCGGCTTGAGCGGCTTGGCCCGACCACCGGTCAGGCGGGACAGCAGCGCGAGGCCGAACGCCAGCGTCTTGCCGGAGCCGGTCTGGCCGCGGCCGAGGAGGTCGCGGCCCGCCATGGCGTCCGGCAGCGTCGCGGCCTGGATGGGGAACGGTTCGGTGATGCCCGCTTGCGTGAGCGCGCCCAGCAGCTCGTCGGACAGGCCCAGTTCGGCGAACGAGGGCAGCGGGCCCTCGGGCAGAGGGCTCTCCATGTGGTCGAAAACGGTGGTCGTCGGCTCCAGGGAGGGAGCGGGACGACGGTTGCCCTGGCCAGGGCGCCTGCTGCGGGGCTTGCGGAACTGCGGGCGCTCGGAACGGCCTTGGGACATTGTCGGCAAAACAAACCTCCGGGACACGGCACGTCTCGAGGATTGCTCTGCTTCAGCAGGCGCGATCGCGGGGACGGGCCCGGCGCGCGGATCGCGCCGATAGCGGTTGGGAGCACCACCGGCCACTCTGGCGGCCTGGGGCGCTCTTAGGCGCCACCGGGCGGTGCACCACTCAGTCTAGCTGATCACGCGGCCGAGTTCGGCATCACGGCGGTGTTCTCGCGCACACGCGTACTGGGCCGGGCGATCCCGTGCGCCCCGCCGATGATCTACGCGAACCGCAAAAGCGCACTTCGGGACGGGTGCGCGTCGGTTCCGGCCCGCTTCGGCCGACGCAGCGCCCACCAGCTGAACGGAGCAACGGCGGTCGGCGCGGTGAGCACCCCGGACGGGTGGCCGGGGAACACCGCGCTGCTCAGGACGTGCGCGACGGCGTGCGACCCGGACCCGGGCGGCAAAGGACTTCGACCTTCCGCAGGTGCGTGCATCGTGAGCCGTCGCGGCGGCGTTCGCGTCCCCGGCCGGGGACGCGGGACGAGGTCCGGGCCGGGGTCGACCCGGAGGGCGTGCGCGCCCGGGTGGTCGGGCCGGGCGTGCCCGACCGGCCG
>NZ_JBFAAX010000935.1:0-2117 GCF_040639995.1 Actinosynnema sp. NPDC023658
GCACGGACGCGTGCGGCCGGCTGGACGAGGTGTCCGGCGCGGACTGGGACCGGGTGGTGATGGTGAACCTGCTCGGCACCGCGGCGGTGGTGCGGGCGGCGTTGCCGCTGCTGGACGGCGGGCGGGTGGTGACCATCGCGTCGACCCTCGGCCTGCGCGCGGTCAGCGACGCCACGGCGTACTGCGCCTCGAAGTTCGGCGTGGTCGGCTTCACCAGGGCGCTGGCGGCCGAGACCGCCGGGCGGGTCGGCGTGACGCTGGTGATCCCCGGCGGGATGCGCACGCACTTCTTCGACGACCGGGCCGAGCAGTACCGGCCGCCGGACGACAGCAAGCTGAACCCGCCGGAGCGGGTGGCCGACGCGATCGTGTTCGCGTTGCGCCAGCCCGAGGGCTGTGAGGTGCGCGAGCTCGTGGTCGCGCACGCCGAGGAGGGGTCGTGGCCGTAGCGTCACGGCTGGACACCGGTCGCGCCTTCGCCGAGGTGCTGCTGCCGACGTTGGCCAAGGGCGTGGTCGTCCGCCGGCCCGCGGTGGTGGCGGTGGCGGCGAAGGCGCGGACGGATGCCGTGGCGGTGGCCACCATGCGGCGGTTCCGGGAGCGCTACGGCCCGGAACCGCTGCGCCTGAGGGTGACCGGGCGCAGCATCGCGGTGCTGCTGGACCCGGTGGACGTGTCACGGCTGCTGGCCGACTCGCCCACCCCGTTCGCCCTGGCCACCCGGGAGAAGAAAGCCGCGCTGGCGCACTTCCAGCCGCACGGCGTGCTGATCTCGACGGGGGAGGAGCGGGCGCGGCGGCGGGCGGTGAACGACGACGTGCTGCGGCCCGACCGGATCGACGTGCCGGGCATCGTGTCCGACGAGGCGGACCTGCTGCTGCGGCACGTCCGCACCGCGGGTGAACTGACCTGGGACGCGTTCGCCCAGGCCTGGTGGCGGGCGGCGCGGCGGATCGTGCTCGGGTCGTCCGCGCGCGAGGACGTCGAGCTGACCGACCTGCTCCGGACGTTGCGCGGCAACGCGAACTGGGCCTACCTGCACCCGCGGCGCGAGCGGTTGCGGAAGCGGTTCGAGGAGCGGTTGCGCGGCCACCTGGAGCGCGGCGAACCGGGCAGCCTGGCGAGCCTCGCGCCCGTCGACGAGCTGCTCCGCCAGGTGCCGCACTGGCTGTTCGCGTTCGACGCGGCGGGCATCGCGACCATGCGCGCGCTGGCGATCGGCGGCGAGGGCGAGGCCGGGATCTGGGAGTCGGCTCGGCTGTGGCCGACGACGCCGGTGATCCTGCGGGAGAGCACCGAACCGACCCGCTGGCACGGCACCTGGTTGCCCGCGGGCACCACGTTCGTCGTGTTCGTGCCCTACTTCCACCGCGACCCGGACCGGTTGGCCTACGCCGACTCCTACGCGCCGGAGAACTGGCCGGCGCCGAACGACCCCGGCCTCGTGCCGTTCAGCGGCGGTCCGGGCATCTGCCCCGGGCGGGACCTCGTGCTGGTCGCGGGGCGCACCATGCTGGACGCGCTGCGCGAGCACCTGGACGTGCCGACACTGCACGCGCCGCTGCCCACCACGCTCAACCACTTCGGACTGACCTTCACCGTCCGGAAATAGTGGTTTGACCGGTTTGCCGTCTGGGTAAGTGGTGGCGGTGAGCCAGGGTGAGGAGTCCCACCAGCGGAGGTTGGCCCGCAACCTCAACGAGTTGTTGCAGGAGCTGCGCGTGGCGCAGGCGGGCGTGCAGATCCTGTTCGGCTTCCTGCTCTCGATAGTGTTCACCGACCGCTACGCCTCGGCCGACACCTACATCCGCGTGACGCACCTGATCACGATCCTGTTCGCGGCGTGCTCGGTGGCGCTGCTCACGGCGCCCGCGCCCTGGCACCGCATCCTGTTCCGCCGCGGGAGGCGGGAGGACGTGATCGAGGTGGCGAACCGCTTCGCGATCATCGGGCTGGCCTGCCTGGCGGTGGCCATGACCGGCACGATCCTGCTGCTCGGAGAGGTCATCGTCGGTGGCTGGGTGGCGATCGCGCTGGGCGCGTTCGCGGCCGTGCTGTTCGGCAGCCTGTGGTTCGCGTGGCCGTGGGGGGGGCGCGGGGGCGACGCGAGCGACGCG
>NZ_JBFAAX010000936.1:0-2113 GCF_040639995.1 Actinosynnema sp. NPDC023658
CTGAACTGGTCACCTACTCCCAGCGCGAGGTCGACGCCCTCGTGGCGACCTCGCGCGACCTGAGGCGGCCGTGCGCGGTGCACGCGTTCAACGACGAAGGTGTCCTGCGCGCGGCACACGCGGGCGTCCGCTCGGTGGAACACGCTTCACTCGCCTCGGTCGAGACGCTGTCCGTGCTGGCGGAGAAGGGGATCTGGCTGGTCCCCACCCAATCGGTCGTGGTCGAATGCCTCGACCACCTGAACGACGACGACTTCTGGACCGACAAGCCCGCGCACCTCAGGGCCGTGTTCCGCCGGCACGCGGACCGCCTGCGGCATTCCGCGTCACACCCGTAGGCCAGCGGGGTCCGGCTGGCGTTCGGCTC
Organism: Actinosynnema sp. NPDC023658; assembly: GCF_040639995.1. NCBI lineage: Bacteria > Bacillati > Actinomycetota > Actinomycetes > Pseudonocardiales > Pseudonocardiaceae > Actinosynnema > Actinosynnema sp. NPDC023658. Next base: position 368 of record NZ_JBFAAX010000936.1, read on the forward strand.
CGACGCCAGCGTCCTGCCCCACCGGGACAACTGGCGCGAGTTCCCGGCCATGGTGAAGGCCGGCCTCAGCCGACTGCGGGCGTTGCGGGCGGCCACCTCGGAAGCGGCCGCGCTGCTCGGCACACCCGATCGCGGAGCCGTCCGTCCCGACCGTGCGGAAACGGCACCCGCCGACAGCAAGGATCTCGTTCCGGCGAACCGCCCAACCCGTGCGGTGTCGGGGACATCAGCCTGGACGAGGTGCCCGATCCGAAGATCCTGGAACCGACCGACGCGATAGTGAAGATCACCCGCAGCGCGATCTGCGGCACGGACCTGCACTTGGTGCGCGGCACCATGGCCGGGATGGTCGAGGTCACCGTCCTGGGCCACGAGGCGGTCGGCGTGGTCGAGGAGGTCGGTCCGGCGGTACGCGGCTTCACCCCGGGTGACCGGGTGGTGGTGACGTCATCGATCGCCTGCGGTGCCTGCTCGTACTGCCGTGCCGGGTATTTCGCCCAGTACGACACGGCCAACCCGGACTTCCTCCACGCATGCGGTGCTATGAGGCTTGGTCCGCGGCCTGGGCGACGCGTAGTTCTACCGATGTGATCGCGCCGCGAGGTGTCACACGCTCATGGCGTGACCTCCGGCTGAGGCGGGTGGGAGTCGGTCGCGTTCGCCCTGTCGATCATCGGGTCGGTGGCGATGCTGTTGCCGAGCCTTGTGTCGTTGGGGGTGCTGCGTCGCCGTCGGCTGGGTGCGAACGTGTGGGTGCCGCTGAGTTTTCGGATCACGGGGTTGGTCAGCCGGAAGTGGGGCGGCTCGCAGTGCAGAGTGCCGGCGGTCCGCCATGCGGGTCCGGACGGTGGCGGAGTCGGCGGTTTCGGGGGTGCAGCGTCGCCGCCTGCGCCTCGACCGCGTCCCGACCGGCACCGCCTGCGGCGTCGCCGGCCGCACGGCCCCGCCCTTGTCGACCGCCCCGCGGAACCCGGTGGCGGGGACGGCTTTGGGGACGGTGGGTCAGAGTGAGGTGATCTCCAGGGTCACGAGGGAGTAGGTGCTGGAGACCGTTCCCAGGCCTGCGGTGCACAGCAGCACGTCGGCGGCCGGGCCGGTGATGACCTGCAGGACGGCGCTGCCGGTGAACAGACCGGAAGTGACCGTGCCGGTGCGGGTGACCACCAGCGCGGCCCCGACGATGGTGACGGTGTAGTTGGCGGAGACGGTCGACGTCTGGCCGGTGTTCCAGACGATGGTGTAGGTGATGGACCCGCTTTGCAGCAGGTCGAGGCAGGACAGTCCCGGCACGAGCGCGGAGAAGTTGATGGAGCCGGAGGTGATGGCCGGGTTGCTCAGCGACACGCACGGCCCCAGCTGGGACGTGATGCCGACGGTGACGTTCTGCGGGGTCATGCTCAGCGGCGGGGTAAAGGTGTCGACCTGGCTGCTGGGCGGGGTGCACGTCACGTCCAGCACGCCGGCCGAGGCCGTCCCGGCCGGGCCCAGCACGGTCAGCACGAGGGCGGCGACGGCCGTGGTGAGGACGGCCGTGGCGCTGCGTAACGACTTGATCATGATCGCTCCATCCGGGCGGTACCCGGCACCCGTGTGGGCGCGAGCACAACGCGGCCACCAGGGTGGTCCCATCCGGGCGAGCCGCGACAGTCCCGTCCGCGCACCGCGACGCGGCGCCGAACACCGCCGACTTCGGCTGGGCGGGTCAGTCGCTCGCCGGCCCCGACAAGTGCCTCCGGACACCGGCAC
>NZ_JBFAAX010000937.1:0-2110 GCF_040639995.1 Actinosynnema sp. NPDC023658
CCCCGCGCCTGGTCCCGGTCGCCGGCATCGACTCCCGCGGCCAACTGCCGTACCGGGCCGCCGCGGCGCTCGCGACCCGCCTCGGCCTGCCCCTGGTCGAGCTGCCCGGAGGCCACCTCGGTCCCGTCGAACGGCCGGCCCAGTTCGCCCGGGCGCTGAGGGCGCTGCTCGACGCGTGAGGCGCGCTTCGGAATTCCGAAGAGCGCGCCCGCGGACAATCCCGGTCGATTCAAGAAAAGACAAAGGATTGCCCGACCGACGTGATCATTTCCGGCGTGTCGGCGGGCCGGAGATTTTCTTCACCGGCGGCTGCACCGAATATCCGGGCGCACGACGACCGTTCGGCTGAAGACCCGCCCACGAATAGCGGAGCGGTGCGGTCCGTTCGTGTTCTTGGCTCTTTCTTTCCTGGTCACGGCTCCCCCGGTCCTCTTAGTATCCCCTGGCGCAGTGCCGTCCGGCCCGTTCGACGAAAGCCGGCCCCACCCCACGGGAGCGACCGCGCACTCCGCGAATCGGTGATCACCGCCAGGGGGGCCGCATGACGAAGGCGGAGTTGCTCGCCGCGTATCGGACGATGTTCCTGACGAGGGTCTTCGAGGAAGAGATCCTGGCGATGACCGCGGTCGGGCTGGTGCCCGGTTACGTGCACCCGTGCACCGGGCACGAGGCGGTCGCGGCCGGGGTGCTCGCCGGTCGGATGCCAGAAGAGTGGGTGGTCAGCTACTACCGCTGCCACGGTCACGCGCTGGCGTGCGGCTCCGACCCGCTCGCCGTCATGCGCGAGGTGCTGACCCGGCGCGGCGGCCTGTGCGGCGGCAAGGGCGGGTCCATGCACCTGGCCGACCGCGCCAACCGGTTCCTCGGCGCCAGCTCGATCGTCGCGGCGCAGCTGCCGATCGCGGCGGGCGTCGCCCTGAACGAGCAGCGGGCCGGCGACGGTCGCGCGGTGGTCGTGTTCTGCGGTGACGGCGCGCTGGGGGCGGGGGTCGCCTACGAGACGCTGACCACCGCACGGCACCTCGGGCTGCCGCTGCTGGTGGTGTGCGAGGACAACGGGTGGCAGGACCACACGCCGAGCCACGAGGTCAGCTCGCTGCCGCCGGCGGGGTTGGTCGCCGGCCTGGGCATCGGGCACCGCGAGGTCGACGGCAACGACGTCACCGCGACCGCCCGCGCGGCGGCGGAGCTGCTCGCCGACTGCCGCGCCGGTGCCGGTCCCCGCGTCCTGGTGGCGCACACGTACCTGCGGCACTTCCACGCGCAGTCCGGCGCGGACGCCCCGGCCGAGTACCGGCCGGCCGCCGAGGTCGACCACTGGCGGCGGCGCGACCCGCTGGACGTGGCCGCGAACGAGCTGATCGCGCTGGGCGTCGACCCGGAACCGGTGCGCGCGGAGGTGGCCGAGGAGGTGTCACGGGTGGTCGCGGCCGCTTTGGCGACACCGGAACCGGAGCCCTCTTCCGCGACCACGTCGGTGGCCGTCGCCGGCTGGGTCGGGCCCTTCTGATGGCCCGCCGCCACCCGGCTTCGGCCGCACTGCGCAGCGCGTTGGAGGAGCAGCCGGACCTCGCCGTGCTGTGCACCCACCACCCGGCCGCCCACCGCGAGCTGTTCGGCGCCGACCGGATGATCCAGCTGCCGATCGCGGAGAACGCGATGCTGGGCATGGCGACCGGCATGGCGCTGACCGGTCGGCGCGTGCTGGTGAACGTCGCGCGGGCCGCGTTCCTGTTCAGCGCGTTCGACCAGCTGGTGAACCAGGCGACCAAGTGGCGCTACCTCACCGACGGCCAGTTCCAGGTGCCGCTGGCCATCCGCGCGCTCACCAGGGGCGGGGAGAACCTCGGGGCGCAGCACGAGCACGCGCCGCACGCCATGCTGGCGCAGGTGCCGGGGCTGGTCGTCGCGGTGCCGGGGTCGCCCAACTCGGCCGCCGGGCTGCTCGCCGCCGCGCTGCGCCACCCCGATCCGGTGGTGGTGCTGGAGTCGCCCGCGCTGTTCGCGCCCGGCTGGGAGTCGCTGCCTGAGCCTCCGACCGGCGCTGGGCGAGGTCGCCCACCACCGTGAACGACCGGCCCGGACAGCGCCGCATCAGCACCCGCCAGTC
>NZ_JBFAAX010000938.1:0-2109 GCF_040639995.1 Actinosynnema sp. NPDC023658
GACCGCGCGGGTCGGCGGGTGGCGCTCGCCGCCGACCGGGTGCCGGCCCGCCCGGTGTACCTGGTGGAGGTCGACACCGCGGTCGCGCTGGCCAAGGGCACCGAGGTGCTGCGCTCGGCCCTGGCGGGTCGCGGCCTGTCCTCCGCCGTCACGGCCGCTTCGGGTGGTTACTGGGCCACCCAGCTCACGTCGATCCGCCTGGACGACGACAAGGAGCCGTGGCACAAGGGTGACGCGGAGATCTTCACCATCACCGCCGGGTTCGGCCTGGACGGCAAGGTCAAGGTCGACACCGTCCAGCTCCCGTACCTCGATGACGACGGCAAGACCTACTACCCGAACCAGCTGCTGGTCCACTTCTCCGACTACAAGTACAACCTCGCCGACATCGTCATGATGGAGGAGGACGGCGGCACCAACTACCGCGACCTCGCCCTCGCGCTCACCCAGGCGCTGCTGACCATCGTCGACGGCGGCGCCTACATCCCGCTGGTCAACGCGATCCTCAACGCCCTGCCGGACGGCTGGTGGACCGACGACCCCGACTACGTCGACTCCTGGTACACCCTGTCGACCACGACCAGCGGCACCCTCCGCGGAGCGGCGGGCAACGGCACGATGACCGTCACCCCGTACTGGGTCGCGCCGCTGTAGGGCCATCCGCCCGACGCCGTCGGTGACGGTCCGGGGCCGGGTGACCACCGTTCGTAGGTTCTGGTGGGCCGCGGAGGTGCTCCATACTCACCTTCGGCGCGGCGGCCCATCGTCACCCTGCCCCGGCCGCCGGCTGGTCTGGAGGTCTTCGATGAAGGTCCGGATAGCTCTTGTCACGGCGGCGCTGCTACTCCTCGGGACCAACGCGTCGGCGGCCCAACCGCCGGACACCACCCCGTACTACTGGCAGGTCCCAGGGGCGGGTGAACGCGTGCTGCGGGCGGCGGGGTTCGACGTCGAGCACGGCGCCGACGGCGCCGTGCAGGTGGTCGGTGACCAGCGGGTGGCCGACCGGCTGGTCGCCCTCGGCTACCGGCCGAGCAGGTTCGACGCGGTGTACAAGCCGGTGTCGGCCGGCCGGACCGCGGACGTCGGCACCCAGACGTTCTACGGCGGCTACCGGACGGTGGCCGAGCACGAGAAGCACCTGACCGACGTGGCCGCGGCCTACCCGGCGTTGACGCAGGTGTACGACATCGGTGACAGCTGGCGCAAGGCGCAGGGCCTGGGCGGGCACGACATCAGGGCCATCTGCATCACGAAGAAGCAGGCCGGCGACTGCGCGCTGAGCCCGGCCTCCGCCAAGCCGCGGTTCGCGCTGATCGCGCAGATCCACGCGCGCGAGCTGGCCACGGGCGAGCTCGCGTGGCGGTGGATCGACCACGTCACCCAGGGGTACGGCACGGACGCCGAGGTGACGTCCATCCTGGACACCACGGAGCTGTGGGTGGTGCCGATCGTCAACCCCGACGGCGTGGACATCGTCGCCTCCGGCGGCAACCAGCCGTTGTTGCAGCGCAAGAACGCGAACAACACGGGCGCGTCGTGCTCGGCGCCGAGCTACGGCGTGGACCTGAACCGCAACTCGACGTTCAAGTGGGGCGGGGCGGGCACCAGCAGGTGCGGCGAGACCTACCAGGGCACGGCGGCCGGTTCGGAGCCGGAGACCAGGGCGGTCGAGGCGTGGTTCAAGCAGCTGTTCCCCGACCAGCGGGGACCGGGTGACACCGAGCCCGCGCCGGTGACCACCAAGGGTGTGATGATCACGGTCCACAGCTACGGCAACCTGATCATGCCACCGTGGGGCTGGACCTGGAACGCGAACCCGAACGCGACGCAGCTGGCGGCGCTGGGCAGGAAGATGGCGGCGTTCAACGGGTACGCGGTGCGGGCCGAGGGAGACACGACCGGGACGACCGACGACTTCACCTACGGCAACCTCGGCATCGCGAGCTACACGTTCGAGGTCGGTTCCGGCAGCGGCAGCTGCGGCGGGTTCTTCCCGCAGTACTCCTGCGTGGACAGCCTGTTCTGGCCGAAGAACAAGGGCGCGTTCCTGACGGCGGCGAAAGCGGCGAAGGCCCCGTACGCGAGTTGACCTCACGTCCGATCCGC